>NZ_QGKS01000434.1 GCF_003172935.1 Micromonospora sicca
CCCCACGGGCGGGTGCCGGCCCAGCCGTACGGGCGGCGCCGGTGCCGCGAAGGTTCGGTGCCGCCGGTGTGGCGTGCCGCGTCGTCCCTGGACATGGTCTACCCCCGCTCAGTGGCGTCGGTGCGCCGTCACCGGTTCAACGAGGTCGACGCCGCCGGGGTCGCTGCCGCGGGGCGGTCGTTCACCCGCTCGGGCGGCGGTCGGGTCACCAGCCGCGGCGGGGCAGCGGGAGTTGGCCGGGGAGCAGGTCGGAGGTGAGCGTCACCCCGGCCGCCCGTAACGCGTCGATCAGCGCGTTCTGCACCAGGTACGAGTCGGGCAGTTGCCAGCGGGCCTGTTCGGGGGCGACGGCCCACCGGACGATCCCCTCCGGCAGCCGGGTCGGCGGCGCCGCGATCCATGAGCCCGGGCCGTGCCGGACCACGTGGAAGCAGTGCTCCAGCTCGGGCCGGAGCGGGTCGCCGGGGCGGACCAGGAACATCCACCGGCCGGTGGGGGTGACCAGGACCGGGCCGCGTACCCCGAAGCCGGCGGGGTGGGTCGCGAGGGCGTCCAGCACGTGCCGGCCGAGGTGGGCGGAGACCTCCAGCACGTCGAAGGCGCGGCCGGTGGGGAGCAGCACCCCGTGCGGGCGGCTGCGCCACCAGGTGGCCACCCGGGCCGGGTCGGCGCTCGCCGCCTGCTCCCAGTTCTCCAGGGCCGGGTGGCAGCCGACCGTGGGGCAGCCCGCCCGGCCGCAGACGAAGCGGCTGTTGGCGAGGCACGCGCCGGGGGTCACCTCCCAGCCGTGCCCGGCGTAGCGGACCGCGACCCGGCGCAGCCGGACCCGCTCCAGGGGCGACAGGTGAGCGACGCGCGGTCCGACATTCCCCCACATGTGCCATCTCCTCTCGCCCTGCCCGGACTGTCCACACGCCACATGTCGAGCGCCGTCACTGCCGTAACCCACGATCGTTGAGCTGACGAAACGGCCGGTGCAACTTGCACGAAAACTACGAGGACTGGCTGTACGGCTGACGTACAGAGTGTGCGACCAGCGAAAACCTGAAACCGACAGGCCCCGAGGGGCAGCCGTTCGGGGGCGGCGGCGGACGCGGC
>NZ_QGKS01000306.1 GCF_003172935.1 Micromonospora sicca
CCCCGCCGGAGGGAACGCATGCGCACCGTCCTGCGCCGCCCCGAATTCCGCCTGCTCTTCGCCGCCCTGCTGGCCAGCATGGCGGCCGAGTCGATCCTGCTGCTGGCCCTCGCCGTCTGGGTGAAGGAGCTGACCGGATCGGACGGGATGGCCGGCGCGACCATCTTCGCGATCATCGCGCCGATGACGCTGGCGCCGCTGGTTGGCTGGGTCGTCGACCGGTACCCCCGGCGGCCGTTCTTCGTGGCCGCCAACCTGGCCACGGCCGTGCTGCTCAGCCCGCTCTTCGCGGTCCGGGACCGGGCCGACGTCCGGATCATCTACGTGGTGGCCGCGCTGTACGGCCTGTCGTACATCACGCTCAGCGCGGTGCTCAGCGGGCTGATCCGGCAACTCGTGCCGAGCGAACTGCTGGCCGAGGCGAACGGGGTGCTGCAGACCGTGCGGCAGGGACTCCGGCTGGTCGGCCCGCTCGCCGGGGCCGGGCTGTACGCCGCCGTCGGCGGCTGGCTGCTGGTCACCCTCGCGATGACCGGTTTCCTGACCGCCGCCGCCGTGGTCGGCCTGCTGCGGGTCGCCGAGACGCCGCCGGCCGCCGCCGAGCTGCGCTGGCCGGCCGAACTGGGCGCCGGGCTGCGGCACCTGGCCGGCGAGCCCGCGCTGCGCCGGGCCCTGCTCGGGTACGGCCTGGGCTCGCTGGTGATGGGCTTCACCGAGTCGTTGATCTTCGCGTACGTGGACCAGGGGCTGCGCCGGGACGTCGCGTTCGTCGGCGTGCTGGTCACCGTGCAGGGGATCGGCGGGCTGGTCGGTGGGCTGCTCTCGGCGACCGCCGTCCGGCGGGTGGGTGAGGTGGGCGCGCTCGCCGCCGGGGTGACCTTCTTCGGCCCGGCCGCGCTGGCCTGGCGTACCCGCGGCTCTGGCTCGGGGTGATGGCCCTGCTGCTGGTCGGGGTGTCGCTGCCGCTGACCATGGTCGGGCTGAACACGCTGATCCAGCGGCGTACCCCGGTGGGGTTGCTCGGCCGGGTGGCCGCGGCGTCCGAGGCCCTGGTCAGCGGCCCGCAGGCGGTCTCCATCGGGGCCGGATT
>NZ_QGKS01000032.1 GCF_003172935.1 Micromonospora sicca
ACGAGGTCGTGCACGATTAGGACCCGGCAGTGCTTGTATGCCTGGTTCGGTTTGGTGGTTTGCCTACCGTTCGGCGCAGCGGTCGGAGACCAGTCCGGCGATGGCGAGCGTGGTGTCTTCGAAGTGTTCACGGCGTCCGATGTAGCGCTGCAGGGGCCGCCACTGCTTGGGCTCGGCGATGGCGTGTTCGACGCAGATCCGTTGTGAGGATTGGGCTTTACGCGCGATGGTGTATTCGGCGCGCAGCTGGTCGGTTGCGTCTTTCGGTGGCTTTTTCGGCGGCGCGCTGACCTGGTCAGGGAAGTCCCGGGCCAGGCCCTGGTAGCCGGAGTCGACCCTGGCACGCACGTTCGGGTACTGCCGCAGTAGATCCTCGATGCCCTCGGTACGCAGCGCGGTGACATCGTGCATCCGTCCTGGCCGGGTCGCCCCGCACCACAGCAGCCGCCCCTTGGCGTCGCTGATCACCGTGGGTTTGATCGTGTTTTGTTTCTTCTTGCCCGACACGAACGCCCGCCGTCCGGGCCGGTTCGCCTTCGGCCGTCGGACCTGGACCTCGGTGCCGTCGATGCGTAGCTCGACGCCGTGGGCGTCGGCGTAGGCGAACACGTCTGCGAGGGTGCGCAGCCGCAGTCCTGGCTTGCCAGGCACGGCGAACCCGCGGGCAGCCAGTAGCGGACGGATCTCGCCCACGGCGCGGGTGATGGTGGACCTGTCCACCTTGTACAGCAACGCCACCGCGGCGTGTGGCAGTTGCAGGCGCAGGCAGGCCAGGGTGGCGATGACCCGGTCGGTGAAGCTCAGCTCATGATCTGGTCCGGCTCCGGCGGCGCGCAGCCGGTCGCCCCTGCGGCGCTGGTGCAGTCTGGATTCCTGCTGCGCGGTCCACGGATCGGCCAGTTCGGCGATGAGCTTGGCCAGCCGCTGGCGAGGGATGCCGGTGAAGATACGATGAGACAAGGCCGTGCGGGCCCATCCTGACGTCACAATCATGATCGTCCCGCACGGCCACCTTCATGATCGACCCGGGTCTTTCCTCTACCGCGCACCAAGCCGTTA
>NZ_QGKS01000381.1 GCF_003172935.1 Micromonospora sicca
GGGCGGGTTCAGCTGGTGGAAGCATTCGCCTCGACGAGTTCGGTGAATATCTCGGAGGGCTTCTTCCAACCGTGGATCTTACGCGGTCGGTTGTTGATCTCGGAAGCGACCATCGCGAGGTATTTCGGGTCGGAGGTGATCGGGACGCCCTTGGGGAAGTACTCGCGCAGGATCCGGTTGGCGTTCTCGTTGCTGCCACGTTGCCAGGGTGAGTGCGGGCGGGCGAAGTAGACCGGCAGTCCGGCGGCGGTGATCCGGGCGTGTCCGGCCATCTCCGACCCGCAGTCCCAGGTCAACGACCGGGCGAGCTGCGGCGGGAGGGTCCCGGCGGCGGCGATGACCGCGTCGCCGACGGTCAGCGAGTCCCGGCCGGTCAGCGGGACCAGGACCACGAAGCGGGAGGTGCGCTCGACGAGGGTCGCCACCGCGCTCTTGCCGCCCTTGCCGATGACCAGGTCGCCCTCCCAGTGCCCGGGGACTTGCCGGCCCTCGACCTCGGCGGGCCGTTCGTCGAGGTAGCGGGGCTCACGGATCCGCGGCGCCGGTGCCGGACGGGCCCCGCCACGTCGGGCCGTGCGGCCGGTGCGCAAGCCGATCAGCTCCCGCGCCAGGGTGGACACCGGCTGGGCGTACACCCACTGGTAGATCGCCTCGTGAGACACCCGGTAAGCCTGATCGTCGGGGTAGTCGAACGGCAACCGGCCCGCGATCGACGCCGGTGACCAGCCCAGCCGCAGCCGCTCGCGTACCACCTCCCGCAGACCCGGCGCGCGTTCCACCGCCCACATCTTTGGCCGCCGCCGCGACACCGCCGCCGCCGCGTCGGCCGCCGCGGCCCGGTACCCGCCGCGGCCGCCGCGCCGGGCGACCTCCCGCGAGACCACCGACGGGTTACGGCCGATCAGGACACCGATCTGCTTGTACTCCAAGCCTTCGGCCAGGCCACGGGAAATCTCTTCACGATCAGCCAGGGTCAACATCGCACGCACGGCGGAACATCCTGTCCCACCGAACCGCCAAGATCAAATGCTACGACCGGCTGAACCTGCCG
>NZ_QGKS01000318.1 GCF_003172935.1 Micromonospora sicca
CGGCGGGTCATGACGATGATCATGGCCCATTGGACCATCGCGGCGTGGTGGTCGGGTAGCCGTTCGTAGTCGCGGACGGTGCGTCGGCACCGGTTGATCCAGGAGAATGTGCGCTCGACCGCCCATCTGCGGTGCAGCACGACGAAGGTGGTCTGCCCGGCGAGCTTGGCCACGATGCGCACGGTCAGGGCGAGGTGAGTGGCGGCCCAGTCGACGAGTTTGCCGGCGTAGCCGCTGTCGGCCCAGGTCAGGCGGATGGTGGGGAAGCATGCGCGTAGTGCCCACAGCAGCGGCCTGGCGGCGTCGCGGTCCTGCACGTTCGCGCCGGTGACCAGGACGACGAGGAGCAGTCCGCAGGTGTCGACGGCGATGTGGCGTTTCCGGCCGTTGATCTTCTTGCCGGCGTCGTAGCCGCGGCTGGGCCGGCCGACGGTCTCCGCGCCCCGTACCGACTGGGAGTCGACCAGCGCGGCCGACGGCTGTCGGTGACGCCCCTCGACGTGCTCGCGGACCTGTTCACGCAGGCTGTTGTGCATGCGGTTCAAGGTGCCGTCGCGGGTCCAGGTCTTGAAGTAGTGGTAGACGAGCTTGTGGTGCGGGAAGTCGGCAGGCAGTGCGTCCCATTGGCAGCCGGTCCGGTCGAGGTAGCGGATCGCGTCCACGACGTCGCGGCGGGGGTACGTGATTGGCCGGCCGCGCCCGGTCCCGGCCGGCACGTGCGGAGCCAGGACCTGCCATTCGGCATCCGAGGTGTCGGACGGATAGTGCCGTGGCCGGGCGGTGGGCAGGTGATCGTCAACGGTAGCCGGGGTGGCGGATGCGGCGACGCCGGCGACAAGGTATACAGACAGGGTTGGGCCTTCGGTCGTGCTGGTTTAGTCGCCTTTGCTCGTACCGAAGGCCCTTCCCCATGTCACGCCGCCACGCCGGCGCCGTCACGATTGTCGATCTTCGTCAGGACCGGCGACCGCCCGAACCCCTTATTTACCAGGCTCT
>NZ_QGKS01000398.1 GCF_003172935.1 Micromonospora sicca
CGGGGGTTGAAGAACTGGTCCGACTCGCGTTCAAGCAAGCGCGCCGGGCGGCGGGTGGGGTTCCCGGGGTTCAAGTCACGCCGCCGGTCCACACCCTCGGTGCGGTTCACCACCGGGGCCATCCGGGTCGAGCCGGACCGCAGGCATGTGGTGTTGCCCCGGCTGGGCCGCTTGAAGCTGCACGAGTCGGCTCGCAAACTCGCCCGCCGGCTGGAGGCCGGCACCGCCCGGATCTTGTCGGCGACGGTGCGCCGCGACGGCGGCCGCTGGTACGTGTCGTTCTGCGTCGAAGTCGACCGCGCCGCACGCACTCCACACCAGCCACAAGTGGTGGTCGGCGTAGACCTGGGCGTCAAGCATCTGGCGGTGCTGTCCACCGGTGAAATGGAGCCCAACCCGCGCCACCTGGACACTGCCGCCCGCCGGATGCGGCGTCTGGCCCGGCGCGTGTCTCGCCGGGTCGGCCCGGACCGGCGCACCGGGCGGCGTGGGTCGAAGCGGTGGGAGCGGGCGTCCGCCCGGCTCGGTCGGGCGCATGCCCGGGTCGCTCATCTGCGCCGCGACGGTCTGCACAAGCTGACCACCCGGCTGGCCCGCGAGTACGGCACGCTGGTGGTGGAAGACCTCAACGTGGCCGGGATGCTCGCCAACCGGCGGCTCGCTCGGCGCATCGCCGACGCCGGGTTCGCCGAACTACGGCGGCAACTGGCGTACAAAACCTCATGGAACGGTGGGCGGCTGGTGGTGGCCGACCGGTGGTATCCGTCCTCGAAAACCTGCTCGAGCTGCGGCGTAGTGAAAACCAAACTCGCCCTGTCCGAGCGCACCTACACCTGCACCCTGTGCGGCCTGGTCCTGGACCGGGACGTCAACGCCGCACGGAACCTGGCCGCGCTGGCGGTCACCGTCGCCGGGAGTGGCTCGGAGACGCGAAACGGACGTGGAGCCGACCGTAAGACCC
>NZ_QGKS01000031.1 GCF_003172935.1 Micromonospora sicca
ACCATCGCGAGGTATTTCGGGTCGGAGGTGATGGGGACGCCCTTGGGGAAGTACTCGCGCAGGATCCGGTTGGCGTTCTCGTTGCTGCCACGTTGCCAGGGTGAGTGCGGGCGGGCGAAGTAGACCGGCAGTCCGGCGGCGGTGATCCGGGCGTGTCCGGCCATCTCCGACCCGCAGTCCCAGGTCAGCGACCTGGCCAGCTGCGGTGGGAGGTCCCCGGCGGCGGCGATGATCGCGTCGCCGACGGTCAGCGAGTCCCGGCCGGTCAGCGGGACCAGGACCACGAACCGGGAGGTGCGTTCGACCAGCGTCGCCACGGCGCTCTTACCCGCCTTGCCGATGACCAGATCGCCTTCCCAGTGCCCGGGGACCTGCCGGCCCTCGACCTCGGCGGGGCGTTCGTCGAGGTAGCGGGGCTCGCGGATCCGTGGCGCTGGTGCCGGACGGGCACCGCCACGACGCGCCGTGCGGCCGGTACGCAGACCGATCAACTCCCGCGCCAGAGTGGACACCGGCTGGGCGTACACCCACTGGTAGATCGCCTCGTGAGACACCCGGTAAGCCTGATCGTCGGGATAGTCGAACGCCAACCGACCCGCGATCGACGCCGGCGACCAACCCAGCCGCAGCCGCTCGCGTACCACCTCCCGCAGGCCCGGCGCCCGCTCCACCGCCCACGTCTTCGGTCGCCGCCGCGCCACCGCCGCACCGGTGTCAGCGGTCGAGGCCCGGTACCCGACCCGGCCACCGTGCCGGGCGACCTCCCGCGACACCACCGACGGGTCACGGCCGATCAGGACCGCGATCTGCTTGAACTCCAAGCCTTCGGCCAGGCCACGGGATATCTCTTCCCGATCACCCAAGGTCAACATCGCACGCACAGCGGAACATCCTGTCCCACCCAACCGCCAAGATCAAATG
>NZ_QGKS01000030.1 GCF_003172935.1 Micromonospora sicca
CGAACCGGGTCACCGCGTCCGGGTGGTCGGCGATCTTGTCGGCGAGCACGGTGAGCCGGTGCCGGGACGCCCCGATCGGGGCGCAGATCGCCGCGTCGTGCTCGCCGGCCGCCGCACCGGCCGCGGCGGCGCCGTTGGAGAGCACGTCGACCACGGTGGCGTCGGGCAGGTGGTCGCGGAGCCAGTTCCGGCACTGGGTGGACGCCTGCGGGTGGGCCGCCACGCTGCGCACCTCGGCGAGGCTGGCCCCCGGACGGGCGGCGAGCACGAACTCCACCGGCAGGATCACCTCGCGGGTGATCACCAGCGGCTCGCCCTCGGCCATCTCGTCGAGGGTCACCCCGACCGCGCCGCCGATCGAGTTCTCCAGCGGCACCAGGGCGGCGTCGGCGTCCCCGGCCCGTACGCTGTCCAGCGCCTCGCCCACGCTGCGGGCCGGCGTACGGCTGCCCCGCTCGGCGGCGGGCACGGTACGCAGCGCCTGCTCGGCGAAGGTGCCCTCGGGCCCCAGGTAGACGTAGCGGGTCGGCGGTGTTCCGGGCATGGCGACCAGCCTACGCACCCGGGGTGCCGTCGCAGGCCAACGTCCGGATGCCGGGCGGCCCGGCGGCGCGTACCTGCGCCCCGCAGACGTCTGTCCCGGCGGTGACCAGCTCCAGCGCCCCCGGCCGGCCCCGGGTGACCACCTGCAGCTCCTCGTGCCCGGTCACGTCGAGCACGGTGTACTGCCAGTCCCCGGCGCAGAGCGGCCCGGTCCGGACCCGGACCCGGACGTCCCGGGGCAGCACCCGGGCCGTACCGCGCAGCAGTGCGATCACCCGGTCGCCGGACAGGCCGGCCGGGCAGGGCGCGGCGACCAGGTCGGTGCTGGTGGGGGTGGCCGTCGGGGTGGTGGGTGCCGTCGGGGTGCCGG
>NZ_QGKS01000396.1 GCF_003172935.1 Micromonospora sicca
GTGTACCGGGGTGGCCTGACGCTCGCGCCCGTCGGCCGAGGGTCGCCAGGCCCGTGCCGAGCAGGGCCAGGCCGAGCAGTCCGACGGGCGCGAGCGTCAGGCCACCCCGGTACACGCTCACCACCGCGATCACCAGTGCGAGGCTGCCGAGGAGGGTCACCCCGGCCCCGAGAACCAGCCGCGTCGTCATGGCCGCACGGTAGGACGTCGGGGCAAGCCTCGGGCCGCCGGCGTGGCGCACTCGAGGATCGCGCAAAGTTACCGACGGGTACCTGTGTTCAGCGTCGCGTCTGGGGGAGGGAGACGTGACGACCGGCGCCACCAGGGGGCAGGATGGCGCTAGAGACCTATCCCACACACAACCGAGGGAACGCCTGTGGCTACGGAACGCAAGCGCCCGGTGATCACCGCTGGTCTGCCGAGCCAGCTTCCGGACATCGACCCTGAAGAGACCGGCGAATGGGTCGAGTCACTCGACGGTGTCATCGACGAGCGCGGAACCAAGCGCGCCCGGTACGTCATGCTGCGCCTGCTGGAGCGGGCCCGCGAGCGCCAGGTCGGGGTGCCGTCCCTGACCACCACCGACTACATCAACTCCATCCCGCCGGAGCGCGAGCCGTGGTTCCCGGGTGACGAGCACATCGAACGACGGATCCGGGCCTACATCCGGTGGAACGCCGCCATGCTGGTGCACCGGGCGCAGCGGCCCGAGATCAGCGTCGGCGGGCACATCTCCACCTTCGCCAGCTCGGCGTCGCTCTACGAGGTGGGCTTCAACCACTTCTTCCGGGGCAAGGACCACCCGGGCGGCGGCGACCACATCTTCTACCAGGGGCACGCCTCCCCCGGCATGTACGCGCGCGCCTACATGGAGGGGCGGCTCAGCGAGGACCAGCTCGACGGGTTCCGGCAGGAGCTGTCGCACCCGGGCGGCGGCCTGCCGTCGTACCCGCACCCGCGGCTGATGCCGGACTTCTGGGAGTTCCCCACCGTCTCCATGGGCCTCGGGCCGATCAACGCGATCTACCAGGCCCGGTTCAACCGCTACCTGCAGCACCGCGGCATCAAGGACACCTCCCAGCAGCACGTCTGGGCGTTCCTCGGCGACGGTGAGATGGACGAGGTCGAGTCGCTGGGCGCGATCGGGGTGGCCGCCCGCGAGGAGTTGGACAACCTCACCTTCGTGATCAACTGCAACCTGCAGCGCCTGGACGGCCCGGTCCGCGGCAACGGCAAGGTCATGCAGGAGCTGGAGGCGTTCTTCCGGGGCGCCGGCTGGAACGTGATCAAGGTGGTCTGGGGCCGGGAGTGGGACCCGCTGCTCGCGGCGGACACCGACGGCGCGCTGGTCAACCTGATGAACACCACGCCCGACGGTGACTACCAGACCTACAAGGCGGAGTCCGGGGCGTACGTCCGGGAGCACTTCTTCGGCCGCGACCCGCGGACCCGCAAGATGGTCGAGGGCCTGACCGACGACGAGATCTGGAACCTCAAGCGGGGTGGCCATGACTACCGCAAGCTCTACGCGGCCTACAAGGCGGCGATGGAGCACACCGGTCAGCCGACGGTGATCCTGGCCAAGACGATCAAGGGCTGGACGCTGGGCTCGCACTTCGAGGCCCGCAACGCCACCCACCAGATGAAGAAGCTGACGCTGGAGGACCTGAAGCTCTTCCGCGACCGGCTCTACCTGGACATCCCAGACAAGCAGCTGGAGGAGAACCCCTACCTCCCGCCGTACTACAACCCGGGCGAGAAGTCCGACGAGATCCAGTACCTCAAGGAGCGGCGCCAGCAGCTCGGCGGGTACCTGCCGTCCCGGCGGACCACCGGCAAGCGGCTGCAGATCCCCGGCCCCGAGCGGTTCTCCGATGTCAAGCGCGGCTCGGGCAAGCAGAAGGTGGCCACCACGATGGCCTTCGTCCGCCTGCTCAAGGACGTGATGAAGGACAAGGAGTTCGGCAAGCGCTGGGTGCCGATCATCCCGGACGAGGCCCGTACCTTCGGCATGGACTCGCTCTTCCCGACGGCGAAGATCTACTCGCTGCACGGCCAGCGGTACACCTCGGTGGACCGGGAGCTGTTCCTGTCGTACAAGGAGGCCACCGACGGTCAGATCCTGCACGAGGGGATCAACGAGGCCGGTTCGGTGGCGTCCTTCACCGCGGCCGGATCGTCGTACGCCACCCACGGCGAGCCGATGATCCCGATGTACATCTTCTATTCGATGTTCGGGTTCCAGCGCACCGGCGACGGACTCTGGGCGGCCGCCGACCAGATGGCCCGCGGCTTCCTGCTCGGCGCCACCGCCGGGCGGACCACGCTGAACGGTGAGGGCCTGCAACACGAGGACGGCCACTCGCTGCTGCTCGCCGCCACCAACCCGGCGGTGGTCGCGTACGACCCGGCGTTCGCGTTCGAGATCGCGCACATCATGGAGAACGGCCTGCACCGGATGTACGGGGAGGCGCAGGAGAACGTCTTCTACTACCTGACGGTCTACAACGAACCGATCTTCCAGCCCGCCGAGCCGGCGGGCGTGGACGTCGAGGGCATCCTCAAGGGCATCTACCGCTACTCCCCCGCCCCGAAGGTGGACGGGGACGCGCCGAAGGCGAACATCCTGGCCTCCGGCACCGGCATGCAGTGGGCGCTCAGGGCGCAGCAACTGCTCGCCGAGGACTGGGGCGTGTCCGCCGACGTCTGGTCGGTGACCTCCTGGACGGAGCTGCGCCGGGACGCGGTGGAGTGCGAGGAGCACAACCTGCTCAACCCGGGCGGCGAGCAGCGGGTCCCGTACGTCCAGCGGAAGCTGGCCGACGCCGACGGGCCGAAGGTCGCGGTCAGCGACTGGATGCGCGCGGTGCCGGACCTGATCGCCCGCTGGGTGCCCGGCGACTACACCTCGCTCGGCACCGACGGCTTCGGCATGTCGGACACCCGGCACGCGCTGCGCCGGCACTTCCACGTCGACGCCGAGTCGGTGGCGGTCGCCACGCTGCGGCAGCTCGCGCTCCGCGGCGCGGTGCCGGCCAACGTGCCGGCCGAGGCCGCCAAGAAGTACGCGCTCGACGACATCACCGCCGCCCCGGTCGGCGAGACCGGCGGCGACAGCTAGGTCGTACGCGAGAGGGGCCCGGCGCGATCCCGCGCCGGGCCCTTCGTCATGTCGCCGGCCCTCGGAATGCGGCAGGTCGGGCCTTCCTGGGCGGGGACGCCACGACGTACCGCAACCCGGGCAGGGTGTCGGCGGCGGAGTCGACGATGGTCCGGCGTCCCTGGCGGGGACGCCGGACCATCGCCATCGCGGGCGGTGCCGGGACGGGCCCGTCAGCCGACGGCGGCCAGGTCGGTCAGTCGGGCCAGCGAGTCCTCCAGGTCGGCGCCGACCCGACGCAGGCCGAGCCGGAGCAGGGCGGCCTTCACCGGCCCGGCGGGCCACCGTACGACGATGAGCCGCACGATCGTCCCGCCCTCCTCCTCGTCCGGGGTCAGCTGTACGTAGATCTCGGTGCGCGCCTCGGCCCGGGCGCCCGCGCCCTTGGCCCGCTCGCGCCACCCGATCAGGGTCGGCTCCTGGTAGGCGATCACCTCGGCCTCGTGCGCCGCGCCGCGCCCGGCCTGGACCAGCTGTCGCCGGCCGAAGCCCTCCCCCGAGAGGACCTCCGCCGCGCGAACCCCCGCCAGCCAGGCCGGCAACTGCTCGGCCCGCTGCACGACGTCCCAGACCGCTTCCACCGGCGCCATCACGTGCGCACTGCGTTCCACGAGGATCATTTCTGTCTTTCCCCCACTAAGGACACATCCGCGATATTCCGACTGTATGCGGTAATTCGGACTTAAACGGACGGGTTCGGAAAAGACACGCCGAAAACCCTTGCGCCGCCAGCGCTCCCCGGCCTATGGCGCATCAGCGGCTCGCGCCCTAGAGTCCCGAGCACGCTTCGCGTTTCTGGAGGGCGAATGACGACCGCGCCGATGCCGGAGTTCCCCGCCGGGTTCCGCTGGGGGGTGTCCACCTCCGCCTACCAGATCGAGGGCGCGGTCGGTGCCGACGGCCGTGGACCATCCATCTGGGACACCTTCGCCCACTCCCCCGGACGGATCGCCGACGGCAGCACCGGCGACGTGGCCTGCGACCACTACCACCGGTACCGCGAGGACGTCGGGCTGCTGGCCGGGCTCGGGGTGTCCGCGTACCGGTTCTCGATCGCCTGGCCCCGGGTGCAGCCCACCGGGGCCGGCGCGGCCACGCCCGCCGGGCTGGACTTCTACGAACGGCTGGTGGACGAACTGCTCGGCCACGGGGTCGATCCGGTCGCCACCCTCTTCCACTGGGACCTGCCGCAGGCCCTGGAGGACGCCGGCGGCTGGCTCAACCGGGACACCGCCGCCCGCTTCGCCGAGTACGCCGACCTGGTCGCCGCCCGCCTCGGCGACCGGGTGAAGCTCTGGATCACCCTCAACGAGCCGTTCATCCACATGAGCCTCGGACACGGCATGGGCGTGCACGCCCCGGGCCGGATGCTGCTCTTCGACGCCTTCCCGGTGGCCCACCACCAACTGCTCGGGCACGGCCTCGCGGTGTCGGCGCTGCGGGCGCGCAGCGGCAGCCCGGTGGCGATCGCGAACAACTACTCGCCGGTACGGGTGGCCGGCGACACCGACGCCGACCGGGCCGCCGGGGCGGCGTACGACGCGCTGCACAACCGGCTCTTCACCGACCCGCTGCTCGGTCTCGGCTACCCGGACGGGCCGGGCTTCGACGAGGGCGTGGTCCGCGCCGGGGACCTCGACGTGATCGCCGCCCCGCTCGACGTGCTCGGGGTGAACTACTACAACCCGACCGGGATCCGGGCGGCCGAGCCGGACTCGCCCCTGCCGTTCGAGATCGTCCCGCTGGAGGGGTACCCGCGGACCGCCTTCGACTGGCCGGTGGCCCCCGACGGGCTGCGCGACCTGCTCGTCGACCTGCGGGACCGGTACGGGGCCGCGCTGCCGCCGATGCAGGTCACCGAGAGCGGCTGCGCGTACGACGACGTGCCGGACGCCGACGGCCGGGTCGACGACCCCGACCGGATCGCGTACCTGGACGGGCACCTGCACGCCGTGCGGGCCGCCATCGACGAGGGCGTCGACGTGACCGGGTACTTCGTCTGGTCGCTGCTGGACAACTGGGAGTGGGCCGAGGGCTTCACCAAGCGGTTCGGCCTGGTGCACGTCGACTACGCCACCCAGCGGCGTACCCCGAAGTCCTCGTATGCCTGGTTGCGCGACCGGGTGATCAAGCCGTGACCACGGTGAACCCGACGCCGACCTCGCTGCCGGCGGCGCTCGCCGAACCCACCGTGCCGGTCCGGCGGAGCTGGATCGCGCTGATCTTCGCGGCCAACCTGGGCGTCTGGATGGCCTTCTTCACCCCCATCCAGGTGCTGCTGCCGCAGCAGGTCGAGCGGATCGCGCCGGGCGACAAGGAGGCCATGCTGGCGGTCGTCACCGGGCTGGGCGCGCTCGCGGCGGTGCTGGCCAACCCGCTCGCCGGGGCGCTGTCCGACCGCACGGTGATCCGGGTGGCCGGCCGGCACCTCGGCCGGCGGCACGTCTGGACCGCCTCCGGCGCCGTGCTCGGCGCGCTCGCGCTGGTGCTGCTGGCCCGCCAGGACACCATCGCCGGGGTGGCGCTCGGCTGGGTCGCCGCGCAGGTCTGCTTCAACGCGATGCTGGCCAGCCTGACCGCCGCCATCCCGGACCGGGTGCCGGTCGCCCAGCGCGGGGGCGTCTCCGGCTGGGTGGGCATCCCGCAGGCGCTCGGCCTGGTGGTCGGGGCGGTGCTGGTCACCGCGCTGATCACCGGCAACGCCGCCGGGTACGCCGCCATCGCGGTGGCGATGCTGCTGCTGTCGCTGCCGTTCGCGCTGCTCACCGCCGACGACCCGCTGCCCCGGGAGCACCGGTCGGCGCTGCGGCTGCGCGGGCTGCTCGCCTCGATGTGGATCAGCCCGCGCCGGCACCCCGACTTCGCCTGGGCCTGGTTCACCCGGTTCCTGGTCCAGACCGGCAACGCGCTGGGCACCCTCTACCTGCTCTACTTCCTCACCGACGGGGTGCGGGTGGCCGACCCCGAGGGCGGCCTGCTGGTGCTGATCCTGCTCTACACCCTCGGCATGATGCTCACCGCCGTGGTCGCCGGCCGGCTGTCGGACCGCTCCGGCCGGCGCAAGGTCTTCGTGATCACCTCCGGTGTGATCATGGCGGTGGCGGCGCTGCTGCTCGCCGTGGCGCCGGTCTGGCCGATGGCGGTGGCCGCCGCGCTGCTGCTCGGCGCCGGCTACGGCGTCTACCTGGCGGTGGACGCGGCGCTGATCACCCAGGTGCTGCCGGCGGCCACCGACCGGGCCAAGGACCTCGGCGTGATCAACATCGCGAACTCGGCGCCGCAGGTGCTCGGGCCGGCCCTCTCCGCCCCGATCGTGGTGCACCTGGGCGGATACCCCACGCTGTACGCGGTCACCGCGGTGGTCACTCTGCTCGGCAGCGCACTGGTGCTCAAGATCCGTTCGGTGCCCTGACCCGGCCCCCTGGCGGAAAGCGGTCGCGGCCGGCCGTAGGCTGGGGGACGTGACGGTACGTGTACGCTTCGCCCCTTCCCCGACCGGTATGTTCCACGTCGGCGGCGCCCGCTCGGCCCTGCAGAACTGGATCTACGCCAAGCAGCAGGGCGGGGTGTTCGTGCTCCGCATCGAGGACACCGACGCGGCCCGTAACAAGCCCGAGTGGACCGAGGGCATCCTGTCTGCGCTGGACTGGATCGGCATCGAGCGGGGCAGCTACGAGGGCCCCTACTTCCAGTCGTCGTACGCCGGCGAGCACCGCGCCGCCGCCCAGCGGCTCTTCGACGCCGGCCGGGCGTACTACTGCGACTGCACCCGCGAGGACGTGCAGGCCCGCACCGGCTCCCAGTACCAGGGCTACGACGGCTTCCACCGCGACAAGGGGCTCGGCCCGGGCGAGGGGCGGGCGCTGCGCTTCCGGACGCCCGACGAGGGCGAGACCGTGGTGGTCGACCTGATCCGCGGCGAGCCGACCTTCGAGAACAAGAACATCGAGGACTTCGTCATCGCCCGGGCCGACGGCTCCGCGGTCTTCCTGCTGGCCAACGTGGTCGACGACATGACCATGGGGATCACCCACGTGATCCGGGCCGAGGAGCACCTGCCCAACACGCCGAAGCAGCAGCTGCTCTGGGACGCCCTCGGGGTCAAGCCGCCCATCTGGGCGCACGTGCCCGTGGTGGTCAACGAGAAGCGGCAGAAGCTGTCCAAGCGGCGCGACAAGGTCGCCCTGGAGGCGTACCGGGACGAGGGCTACCTCGCCGGCGCGATGCGCAACTACCTGATGCTGCTCGGCTGGGCGCCGTCGGGCGACCGGGAGATCGTGCCGTGGTCGGTGATCGAGGACGAGTTCCGGCTGGAGGAGGTGAACCCCTCCCCCGCGTTCTTCGACGAGAAGAAGCTGCGCGCCTTCAACGGCGACTACATCCGGGCGCTGCCGGTGGAGGAGTTCATCGCCGCCTGCCAGCCGTGGCTGACTGGCACCGGCACCATCGCCCCGCCGCCGTGGCAGCCGGAGGAGTTCGACCCGGCCGCGTTCGCCGCGGTGGCGCCGCTGGCCCAGACCCGGATCGCGGTGCTCAGCGAGATCGTGCCGAACGTCGACTTCCTCTTCCTGGCCGACCCGCTGATCGACGAGGCGGCCTGGGCGAAGGCGATGAAGGAGGGCGCGGCCGACCTGCTGGACGCCGCGATCGCCGCCTTCGACGCGCTGGAGCCCTGGGACGCGGAGTCGCTAAAGTCCACCCTGGAGGCGGTCGGCGTGGAGCGCGGCCTGAAGCTGGGCAAGGCGCAGGCGCCGGTCCGGGTCGCGGTCACCGGCCGCACCGTGGGGCTGCCGCTCTTCGAGTCCCTGGAGGTGCTCGGTCGCGAGCGCGCCCTGACCCGGCTGCGCGCCGCCCGGGTCCGCCTGGTCTGACGTCCCGTCGCGCAGGGCCCGCCGGTCATCCGGCGGGCCCTGCGTCGTACGCGCGGCGGCGGTCAGCGGCGCGTCGTGCGGCGGCGGAGCAGGAGGCCGCCGCCGAGCAGGAGGAGCACCACGACGGCGGCGAGCAGCCAGAACCAGCCCGCGCCCCGCTCCTCGGAGCTCTCTCCGGTCGGCGCCGGGCTCACCGGGGAACCGCTCGCCGGGGCGGTCGGCGAGGTGGTCGGCCCCGTCGCCCCGGCGCCGGCCGACGGGGCGGCGGACGGCGGCGCGGTGGCCGACGGCGGCGCGGCCGGCGTGCCGGTGGTGAGGGAGAACCGGATCTCGCCCGTCACCGGATGTCCGTCAACCGACCCGACCCGGTAGTCGACGATGTAGAGGCCGGCCGCCCCCGCCTTGAACGGCACGCTCACCCGGTTGCCGCTGAACGTCGGCACGCCGCCCGTCGCCGGCACGTTGCCCGGCCCGGTGACTGTGATCTTCGTCGTACCGGGGGCCGGGGTGGCGAGGAACCGGAGCTCGATCCGCTTCGGCGCGGCCGCCAGCCGCGCCCCGTTCCGCGGGTCGCTGCCGGTCAACGAGTTGTGCGCGGCCGCCGGGGTGGCCGGCAACGCCACCGACACACCGACCGCCACGCCGAGAACCGCTAGCCGGGTACGCGCCACGCGTGCCACGCTGCCCCCCATGAACCCCTCCGCAAAGGTACGATCCGCCCGCTGATCAACGGCTACTCGTTGGTCGGTCCCAGATCGCAGATAGTTCCAATTACTCTTCCAGCAGCTGCAACCGAGCGACGTTCTGCGGAGTCTTTGAGGTGGGGACCCGGTCTGTGGGCATGACCACCATCGTCGGCCGACCAACGTGTCACCTGCAGCGGAAGCCACCCATCGAACGGGGCGAGGAGGCGGCGATGGTCCGGAAGGTGAGGCGGCTGCTGGCCGCGGTGACCGGCGCGCTGATAGTGGCGGCCTGCTCGCTGGCCCTCGCCGGCACGGCCCAGGCGGCGGGGGCCAAGCCGCCACCCGCCGGAGTGGACATCACCGGCGACCGGCTCGGCCAGCCGCTGCGGCTGCGCGCCGACACCCGACCCACCGAGGTCGTCGCCGTCATCGACCAGGTGAGCTGGCTCGGCCGTACCGGCCAGCAGCGCGGGCCGGAGGCGAAGAACCTCGGTCCTAAGTACACGCTCGTGGTCCTCGCCGGGGACGTGCCCAAGCAGACGTACGACCTCTACCCGCTGGCCGAGGGCGGCCCCCGGGTCTACCGGCCGGCCAAGCAGCCCGACCGGAGCAAGACCCGGGCCGGCTGGTTCTTCGGCCGGCTCAACATGTCGGAGACGCTGCGCACCGTCGGCGTGCCGCTGGAGCGGCAGTTCGACACGGTCAGCGGCGGCGTGGGCGGCGGCGAGCGGGTCATCCCGGAGGAGGCGCTGAACCCCGTGCAGGACATCGACGACGCGATGGGCCAGCTCCAGCGGCTGTTGCTGCTCAACGTCGGCGTGGTGCTGGTCATCACCACCGGCCTCGCCGGCATCTCGCTGCTGATCCGGCGCCGCACCCGCTGAGCGGATCACCGCCGGCGCCCGGCGGGCGGCCCCGGCTCAGACCTCCAGCACCACCTTGCCCCGGACGTGCCCCGCCTCGACCAGCCGCTGCGCCTCGGCAGCCTCGGCGAGCGGGAACGTCCGGGCCACGTGCACGG
Source organism: Micromonospora sicca (assembly GCF_003172935.1). Classification (GTDB taxonomy): domain Bacteria; phylum Actinomycetota; class Actinomycetes; order Mycobacteriales; family Micromonosporaceae; genus Micromonospora; species Micromonospora sicca. Next base: position 9,739 of record NZ_QGKS01000396.1, read on the forward strand.
CGAGCCGGCCGGCGTCGACCAGCCCGGCCAGCACGCTCAGGTCCGAGGTGGACGGCTTGACGAAGAGGTAGCTGCCGCCGAGGCGGGTCACGTGCTCCGGGTCGGCGGTGGAGATCAGCCGGGCGGGCCGGTTCAGCAGCTCGGCGGAGACGTCCAGCGCCTCCCCGCCGAAGAGGTCCAGCGCCACGTCCACCCCGTCGGGCGCGACGGCACGGACCCGGTCCAGCAACCCGTCGCCGTACGCCACCGGCTCGGCGCCCAGCGACCGGACGAAGTCGTGGTTGGCCTCGCCCGCGGTGCCGATCACCCTGTCGGCGCCCAGCGCCCGGGCCAGCTGCACGGCCAGATGCCCCACCCCGCCCGACGCGCCGTGCACCAGCACGGTGTCCCCGGCGCCGGTCCGGGCCAGCTGCAACGCCTGGTACGCGGTCAACCCGGCCAGCGGCAGCCCACCCGCCTCGGCCCAGGACGCCCGCACCGGTTTGTCGGCCAGCGTCCGTTCCGGGGCGGGCACCAGTTCGGCGTACGTGCCGTACTGGACGTCGTCGCGCCGGACGTACCCGACGACCTCGTCCCCGACGGCGAAGCCGGCCACCGCCGGGCCGACGGCGGCCACCACGCCGGCCGCGTCCCAGCCGGGCACCAGCGGGAAGTGCATCGGCATGGCGCCGGCCAGGTGGCCCTCGCGGACCTTCCAGTCGACCGGGTTGACCCCGGCGGCCCGCACCCGCACCAACACGGTGTCCGGGCCGACCGGCGGCTCCGGCAGATCCCGCAGGGCGAGCTGGTCGGCGGAGCCGTGCGCATCGATCGCGATCGCCTTCACCCTGCTCACGCTACTAAACCGCAGCGGGACGGCCGCGGGGTCAGCACCAACGGTGCGGCGGCCGTTCCCGGCGGAGCGTCCGGTTGCGGGGCCGGACGGCGCCGTGCCGGTGCGCCCCGGCCCAGCCGGCCAGGTCGCTGCGGCAGCCCTGGGCGGGCGCCGGCTCGGGCGGGTCCAGCTCGTCCGGCTCGGGCCCGCGCTGGCGGGGAGCGGGCGGGTCGTCGTCGACGCGGTCGGTCCCGCGCCCGGCGGTCGGCTCCCCCTGGTGCGGCACGCCGCTGAGCCGGCGGGGATGCTTGGCGGACGGCACCTGCTCGTGGTGGCCCGGCCGGCAGGGCTCGCCCTGGGCGCAGCCGTGCTCGGCCTCCCCGTGCCCCATCCCGGTCTCCTCACGTTCGCCATCGCCCGTCGGGCAGGTCGCCCCGACGCGCCCTGACACCGTACTGGCCGGGGCGGACGACGTGTGCGCCGCGTACCGGATCGGCGGACGGCGGAGATCATCAGGTCGGCCCGGGCCGCCGGACGGCCCGGCGGACGGGCCCCTCGGTGTGGAGTCCCTGCTCAGGGCGTGTCAGGCTGAAGCGGTGAGCGAGCCGGGCGGTAGCGACCTGTCGGCCACGCTGCGCCGGATCGAACGGGCGGCGGGGGCCCTGGCCACCGCCAGCGTGGCCCGGATGGACGAGAGCCTGCCCTGGTTCCGGGAACTTCCGGCGGACCAGCGCTCCTGGGTCATGCTGGTCGCCCAGGCGGGCGCCCGGTCGCTGGTGCAGTGGCTGCAGTCCGGCGGCGGCACCGCGGACAGCACCCAGGAGGTCTCCGACGAGGTCTTCGCCACCGCCCCGCAGGCGCTGGCCCGCTCGATCAGCCTCCAGCAGACCGTGGCGCTGATCAAGGTCACCATCGACGTGGTCGAGGAGCAGGTGTCGCACCTGGCCGCGAAGGGCGAGGAGCAGCAGCTGCGCGAGGCGGTGCTGCGCTTCTCCCGGGAGATCGCCTTCGCCGCCGCCCGGGTGTACGCCCGCGCCGCCGAGTCGCGCGGCTCCTGGGACGCCCGGTTGCAGGCCCTGCTGGTGGACGCCCTGCTGCGCGGCGACTCGCCGGACGTACTGGCCAGCCGGGCGGCCGCGCTGGGCTGGACGGACGCGCCACCGGTGGCGGTGGCGGTGGGCCGCTCCCCCGGCGGCGAGGTGGCCGCCGTGCTGCACACCGTCTACCGGCAGGCCCGACGGATCGGGGTGGAGGTGATCGGCGGCGTGCACGGCGACCGGCTGGTCATCGTGCTCGGCGGGGCGGCCGACCCGCTGGGCGCGACGGAGAAGCTGCTCACGGCGTTCGGCGACGGGCCGGTGGTGGTCGGTCCGGCCGTACCCAGCCTGGACGAGGCGACGGACTCCGCGCGGGCCGCGCTGGCCGGGTTCCGGGCGGCCCCGGCCTGGCCGACCGCGCCGCGCCCGGTGCCGGCCGCCGACCTGCTGCCCGAGCGGGCCCTGGCCGGCGACGCGGAGGCCCGCCGCCGGCTCCGGCACGACGTGTACGCCACCCTGGTCCGGGCCGGTGGCGAGCTGCTCGAGACGCTGGACGCGTTCTTCGCGGCCGGGGGCACGCTGGAGAGTGCCGCCCGGGCGCTCTTCGTGCACCCGAACACCGTGCGCTACCGGCTGAAGCGGATCGCGGAGGTGACGGGCTTCTCGCCGCTGGCGCCCCGCGACGCGTTCGCCCTCCAGGTGGCGCTGACGGTGGGTCGGCTGGACCCGGTCGTCCCGGGGGTCGCACCCGTCCCGACCCAGACAATGACCCCAGCCGTGAGGAAAACATCACAGGCCGGTGATGATCACCGCCGATTTTTGTAGGAAACCGCCAAAGGTTCTAGTGCGGTTTGGTGTCCCTCGCTACAGCGCGACCCACGAGTATCCGTCAGAGTCATAAGCGTGCTCGCCGTACTCTCACCCGGCCAGGGTTCCCAGAAACCCGGCTTCCTGACTCCCTGGCTCGACCTGACCGGCTCCGAGGCGCGGCTGCGCTGGTGGTCCGCGCTGGCCGGCGTCGACCTGGTCAACCTCGGCACGAAGGCCGACGCCGACGAGATCAGGGACACCGCCCGCACCCAGCCGCTGCTGGTCGCGGCCGCGCTGCTCGCCGCCGAGCACCTGCCGATGTACGACGTCGCGGTGACCGCCGGGCACAGCGTCGGTGAGCTGGGCGCCGCCGCCCTCGCCGGGGTGCTGCCCGCCGAGGCGGCGATCACCCTCGCCGGCGTCCGCGGCCGGGAGATGGCCGCCGCCTGCGCGCTGGAGCCCACCGGGATGGCCGCCGTGCTCGGCGGCGACCCGGACGAGGTGCTCGCCGCGACCGAGGCGCACGGGCTGCACCCGGCCAACCGCAACGGCGCCGGCCAGATCGTCGCCGCGGGCGCGGTGGCCGGGCTGGACAAGCTGGCCGCCGAGCCACCGGCGAAGACCCGGGTGATCCGGCTCCAGGTGGCCGGCGCCTTCCACACGCCGTACATGGCCCCGGCCGAGGCCGCGCTGGCCGATGTCGCCGCCGGGATCACCCCGGCCGACCCCGCCCGGATCCTGCTGTCCAACCTCGACGGCTCGGCGGTCAACCACGGCCGGGAGATGGTGCAGCGGCTGGTCCGGCAGGTGACCGCGCCGGTGCGCTGGGACCTGTGCATGCGCAACCTGGCCGACCTCGGTGTCACCGGGGTGATCGAGCTGCCCCCCGCCGGCACCCTGGCCGGCCTGGTCAAGCGGGAACTGAAGGCCACCGGCGTGCCCGAGATCGTCACCCTGAACACCCCCGACGACCTGCCCGCCGCGCGGGACCTGATCGCCCGGCACAGCGGCCTGGGCGGCCATGAGCCGGTGATCCAGTTCCGGGTGGTGGTCTCCCCCGCCGCCGGCACCTTCGAGCCGCTCGCCGAGCTGGCCGAGGGCGCGGACCTGCGCACCGGCCAGGTCATCGGTCACGTGGCCACCCGGCAGGGGCCGGTCGAGGTGACCGCGCACGACAGCGGGCTGCTCACCGAGTGGCTCGCTCACCACGACGACCCGGTCGCCCCGGGCCAGCCGCTCGCCCGCATCGGAGGACAGCACTAATGGCAGGCAGTCGGATCGTCTCGATGGGCCACTACCAGCCGTCGCGGGTGGTGACCAACGACGACCTCGCCCAGCTCGTGGACACCAACGACGAGTGGATCCGGGACCGGGTCGGGATCGTCACCCGGCGGATCGCCGGCGACGAGACGGTGGCCGACATGGCCACCGCCGCCGCCGGCAAGGCGCTGGCCAACTCCGGCCTCACCGCCGCCGACATCGACCTCGTCGTGGTGGCCACCTGCACCTCGGTCGACCGCAGCCCGAACGTGGCCTGCCGGGTCGCCGCCAAGCTGGGCATCACCGCCCCGGCCGCGTACGACATCAACACCGCCTGCTCCGGCTTCGCGTACGCCCTCGGCACCGTCGACCACGCGATCCGGGCCGGGGCGGCGCGCAACGCCATCGTCATCGGCGCGGAGAAGCTCTCCGACTTCACCGACTGGACCGACCGCTCCACCTGCATCATCTTCGGCGACGGCGCCGGCGCGGCCGTGGTGACCGCCGCCGCCGAGGGTGAGCCGGCCGGGGTGGGCCCGGTGGTCTGGGGCTCGGTGCCGGAGAAGAGCGACGCGGTCCGGATCGAGGGCTGGCGCCCGTACATCGCGCAGGAGGGGCAGGCGGTCTTCCGCTGGGCCACCACCGCGCTGGCGCCGCTGGCGCTGCAGGCCTGCGAGAAGGCCGGGGTGGCGCCCTCGGAGCTGGCCGCGTTCGTGCCGCACCAGGCCAACGGCCGGATCATCGACGGCATCGCCAAGCGGCTGAACATCCCGGACGCGATCATCGCCAAGGACATCGTCGAGTCCGGCAACACCTCGGCGGCGAGCGTGCCGCTGGCCCTGTCCAAGCTGGTCGAGCGGCGGGAGGTGCCCGCGGGCGCCCCGGTGCTGCTGTTCGGCTTCGGCGGCGGCCTGACCTACGCCGGTCAGGTCGTCCGCTGCCCCTGAAGACCCCCTCGGGCGCCCACGCGCCGAGGTGTGACGACCGGCACCGCCGGCCGTCGAGTGAACCCCCGATGAAAGGAACCAACCGCAATGACCCGTGACGAGATCACCGCCGGCCTCGCCGAGATCCTCGAAGAGGTTGCCGGGGTGAACCCGGACGACGTGGCCGAGGGGAAGTCCTTCACCGACGACCTCGATGTCGACTCCCTCTCAATGGTGGAGGTCGTGGTGGCGGCCGAGGAGAAGTTCGGCGTCAAGATCCCGGACAACGAGGTGCAGAACCTGAAGACCGTCGGGGACGCCGTCAGCTACATCGCGGCGCAGTCCTGATCATGAGTCTCCCCGACGTCGTCGTCACCGGGCTCGGCGCGACGACCCCGCTCGGCGGGGACGTCGCGTCGACCTGGGACGCCATGCTCGCCGGCCGCTCCGGGGTGAGTGCGCTCACCCAGGAGTGGGCCGGGCAACTTTCCGTCCGGATCGCCGCCCAGCTCGCGGTGGAACCCTCCGAGGTGCTGGAGCGGGTCAAGCTGCGCCGGCTGGACCGGTCCGAGGCGATCGCGATCATCGCGGCGCAGCAGGCCTGGGCCGACGCCGGCCTGGCCGACTCCGGGCTGGACCCGGAGCGGCTGGCGGTCAGCGTCGGCTCCGGCATCGGCGGCGCCACCACCCTGCTCGCCCAGGACGACATCCTGGAGGCGTCCGGGCCGCGGCGGGTCTCCCCGCACACGGTGCCGATGCTGATGCCGAACGGTCCGGCCGCCTGGGTCGGGCTGGAACTGGGCGCCAAGGCCGGCGTGCACTCGGTGGCCAGCGCCTGCGCGACCGGCGCCGAGGCGATCGCGCTCGGCCTGGACATCATCCGCGCCGGCCGGGCCGACGTGGTGGTGGCCGGCGGCACCGAGGCGGTCATCCACCCGCTGCCGATCGCCGGCTTCGCCTCGATGCGGGCCATGTCGACCCGCAACGACGAGCCGGAGCGGGCCTCCCGCCCGTGGGACAAGGGCCGGGACGGGTTCGTGCTCGGCGAGGGCGCGGGTGTGGTGGTCCTGGAGCGCGCCGACCACGCCGCCGCCCGCGGCGCCCGGGTGTACGCGCGCCTCGCCGGCGCCGGCATCACCTCGGACGCGTACGACATCGTGCAGCCGCACGCCGAGGGCGAGGGCGCGATCCGGGCCATCGCGAAGGCGATCGCCGACGCGGACGTCGCGAAGACGGACATCAGGCACGTCAACGCGCACGCCACCTCGACCCCCGTGGGCGACATGCTGGAGATCGGCGCGCTGCACAAGGCGCTCGGCGACCACCCGGTGCTCTCCGCCACCAAGTCGATGACCGGGCACCTGCTCGGCGCGGCCGGCGCGCTGGAGTCGATCGCCGCCATCCTGGCCATCCGCGACAGTGTCGTGCCTCCGACGATCAACCTGGACGACCCGGACGAGGGCCTGACCATGGACGTGGCCGCCCACAAGGCGCGCCACCTGGAGATCCCCGCCGCGCTGAACAACGCGTTCGGCTTCGGCGGTCACAACGTGGCTCTCGTCTTCACGCGGGCCTGAGACCACAGCCTTGGAGGCACAAGTGACCACGACCGCCGTCAGCGCGGAGAGCGCGACCGTGGACTACCGAGATCCCGAGGTGCGGCTGCGGGCGCTGTTCGACGCCGGCACGCTGCGCCTGGCCTCGCCGCGGGACACCTCCGGCGCGCTCTGGGCGCGGGGTGAGATCGACGGTACGCCGGCGATCGCGTTCGCCACCGACGCCACGAAGATGGGCGGCGCGATGGGCACCGACGGGTGCCGGCACGTCGTGGACGCGATCGACACCGCCGTCCGGGAGCGGGTGCCGGTGCTCGGCCTCTGGCACTCCGGCGGCGCCCGGCTGGCCGAGGGCGTCGTCGCGCTCGACGCCGTCGGGCAGGTCTTCGCCGCCATGGTCCGGGCCTCCGGCCGGGTGCCGCAGATCTCCGTGGTGCTCGGCCCGGCCGCCGGTGGCGCCGCGTACGGTCCGGCGCTGACCGACATCGTGGTGATGAGCGGTGCCGGCCGGATCTTCGTCACCGGCCCCGAGGTGGTCCGCAGCGTCACCGGCGAGCAGGTCGACATGGAGCGCCTGGGCGGCCCCGAGCCGCACGGCCGGCGCTCCGGCGTGGTGCACGTGACCTGCGCCGACGACGAGGCGGCGATGGTCGAGTCGCGCAAGCTCGCCGCGCTGCTGGGCCACCAGGGGCGGCTCTGCCCCGACGACGTGCCGGCCGGCGCGACCGACGGGCACGACCTGGCCGCGAAGATGCCGGCCGAGACCAACCGGGCGTACGACGTGAAGCCGGTGGTCAAGGCGCTGCTCGACGCCCCGGGCGTGGAACTGCACGCCAAGTGGGCGCCGAACGTCGTCACCACGCTCGGCCGGTTCGCCGGACGGACGGTCGGCGTGATCGCCAACAACCCGCTGCGGCTGGGTGGCTGCCTCGACGCGTCCAGCGCGGAGAAGGCGGCCCGGTTCGTGCGGATGTGCGACTCGCTCGGGGTGCCGCTGATCGTCCTGGTCGACGTCCCCGGTTACCTGCCCGGCCTGGGCCAGGAGTGGGACGGCGTGGTCCGGCGCGGCGCGAAGCTGCTGCACGCGTTCGCCGAGGCGGTGGTGCCGCGGGTGACGCTGGTGACCCGCAAGGCGTACGGCGGCGCGTACATCGCGATGAACTCCCGGTCGCTCGGCGCCACCGCGGTCTTCGCCTGGCCGAACGCGGAGGTCGCGGTGATGGGCGCCAGCGCGGCGGTCAACATCCTGCACCGCAAGAAGCTGGCCGCCGCGCCCGCCGAGGAGCGGGAGGCGCTGCGCGCCCAGCTGATCGAGGAGCAGGTCCGGTTCGCCGGTGGCGTCAACCGGGCGCTGGAGATCGGCGTGGTGGACGACGTGATCAAGCCGGAGGAGACCCGGCGCCGGATCGCCGAGGCGCTCGCCGCGGCGCCGGCCGCCCGGGGCGCGCACGGCAACATCCCGCTGTAACAGAGTGACGAATCGGCAGGGCCCCTCCGAGCGGAGGGGCCCTGCCGATTCGTCGTGAGTATGCGCTGTAGTGCCTTCGTGAACTTTAGATGGTGGGCACAGCGGGAAGCCGTGTATCACGTCACGGCGTACCGGTGGTTTCGGGAATGAAACTGCCGGTGCCGGCTCGCTGTGGGTCGGCTAATCTTTGTCGATGCTTTCGTCCGTCTCGGCAGCGAGTACGCTGAGGCTGCCCTTGCCGGGCAGGGCCCCCGGCTGCTGGTGGTGGACTTTGGGCGAGGACATTGTGCGGGACGTCACGGAGATCTTGACGTCGTTGTGGGGGCGTCTGTACGGGCGCGGTGTGAGGGCGAGCAGGGTTCGCCGGGCCGTGGAAGCCGCGACGAGGGACAACCCGGCGTGAAGACCGTGCAGGCGTACCGGTACGCCTTGGATTTGACTGCGTCGCAGGAGCGGGCGCTGCTCGCGCATGCGGGGGCGGCCCGGGTGGCGCACAACTGGGCACTGGCGCGAGTGAAGGCGGTGATGGATCAGCGGGCCGCCGAACGCTCGTACGGCATCGACGAGGCGGACCTGACCCCGGTGGTCGGCTGGTCGCTTCCCGCGCTGCGTAGGGCGTGGAATCAGGCGAAGTCCGAGGTGGCGCCGTGGTGGGCCGAGTGCTCCAAGGAGGCGTACAACACCGGCCTGGATGCCCTGGCTAGGGCCTTGAAGAACTGGTCGGACTCCCGTACGGGCAGGCGCGCCGGACGGCTGGTCGGGTTCCCCCGGTTCAAGTCACGCCGCCGGTCGACCCCGACCGTGCGATTCACCACCGGCGCGATCCGCGTCGAGCCGGATCGCAAGCATGTCGTGCTTCCCCGGTTGGGCCGGCTCAAGCTGCACGAGTCCGCCCGCAAGCTCGCCCGCCGCTTGGACGCCGGGACCGCCCGGATCCTGTCCGCGACCGTACGCCGCGACGGCGGACGCTGGCACGTCGCGTTCTGCGTCGAGGTCGACCGCGCCGAGCGCAGCCCGGCCCGCCCGGCTGCCGCGATCGGCGCAGACGTGGGCCTCAAGCACCTCGCGGTGCTCTCGACTGGCGAACTGGCGCCCAACCCCTGTCACCTCAACGCCGCTGGGCGGCGGATGCGACGCCTGGCCCGGCGGATGTCCCGCAGGGTCGGCCCCGACCGGCGCATTGGCCGCAATCCGTCAACGCGGTGGGCGCAGGCGCGCCGCCAAGTCGCCCGCGCACACGCCCGGGTGGCGAATCTGCGCCGCGATGGGCTGCACAAGCTCACCACCCGCCTGGCCCGGGAGTACGGCACCATCGTGGTGGAAGACCTGAATGTGGCCGGGATGCTGCGCAACCGGCGGCTGGCCCGGCACATCGCCGACGCCGGGTTCGCCGAGCTACGCCGGCAACTGGCCTACAAATCCCAATGGAATGGCGGCCGGCTGGTCGTGGCTGACCGCTGGTTTCCGTCCTCGAAGACCTGCTCGGGTTGCGGCGCGGTGAAAACCAAGCTGGCCCTGTCCGAGCCACCTACACCTGCACCACCTGCGGCCTGACCCTGGACCGGGATGTGAACGCCGCACGCAACCTCGCCGCGCTCGCGCACGAGGCCACCGACGCCCGGAGTGGCCGGGAGTCGCTAAACGGACGTGGAGCCGACCGTAAGACCCGCCCCGGCGGGCCGGTGGCCGTGAAACGTCAACCCGGCACCGCCGACGCGCGTCAGACCGGGACCGTCCCACCGCAAGGCGGGACTTCCAACCATGGACTTGTCAAAGTCCACTGAACGGAAACGGCCCTGTTACCGTCTGCGGCGTGGAAGCGACCGAGATCCGCAAGCTCGCCGCGCTCGAGGACACCCACTGGTGGTACCGGGAGCGGCGCGCCCTGCTGGGTCGGGCGCTGCGCCGGCTGGCGGCGGCCGGGACGCGACCGGAGCGGGCGCTGGACATCGGGGCGGCCGGCGGCGGCAACACCCGGGTGCTGCGGGCGCACGGCTGGCGCCCGCTGGCCCTGGAGTACAGCGCGGAGGGCGCCGGGGTGGCCCGGGAGCGGGGCCTGGACGTGATCCGGGCCGACGCCCGCCACCTGCCGGTCTCCTCGGCCGGCCTGGGCCTGGTGGTCGCCTTCGACATCCTGGAGCACTTCGACGAGGACCACCTCGCCGCCGCCGAGATCCGGCGCACCCTGCGCCCGGGCGGGACGGCGCTGATCGCGGTGCCGTGCGACATGCGGCTCTGGTCCGCGCACGACGTGGCGGTCGGGCACGTGCGCCGCTACGACCGTGCCTCGCTGCGGGCGGTGGTGGAGAAGGCCGGGCTCGTGGTCGACGAGCTGTGGAGCTGGAACGTGGTGCTCCGCCCGGTGGCCGCCTGGCGGCGGCGCCGCTCCACCGGCAGCGACCTGGACGACCTGAACCCGGTGCTCAACCTGGGGCTGCGCACGATCATCACCGCCGAGCGGTACCTGCCGGTGAAGTCGCTCCCCGGTGTCTCGCTGATGCTCCGCGCCCACCGCCCGGCCGAGGGCTGAGCCGGACCGGCCGGATCAGCGGAGCCGGTAGACGGCCGTCCGGGAGTTCTCGAAGCGCAGGTCGGCCAGGGTGCGCAGGGTCGGCGACTCCGCTGCGACGGCGCGGTCTACCACCAGCCAGCGCACCCCGTACCGGTCGCGGAGGGCGGCCAGCCCGGCGGACGTCGGGGCGGTGAACGCGGCGTCGTTGGCGCGCAGCCGGTCGGCGTCCCAGAACGGGGCGTACGGGCCCTCGGGCAGCCCGACCATCCGGGGCGCGAACGCCCACCCCTCCACCAGCACCGTGCGCTCGGCGTAACCGCTGAGCCAGAACGTGCGGGCGTCGCACCAGCCGTCCACCACGGCCCGGCAGTGCACGTTGGTGGCCACCACGTCGTCCGGGTCGCTGTGCGCGTGGACCCAGCGGGCCGCCTCGACGCGGGAGGCGGGCATCGGCACCACCGGGTACGCCCCGCCGTTCGGCTGCTTCCCGGCGGCGGCCGCGTCCATGACCAGGCCGGGCGCGCCGGCGACCAGCACGGCGGTGAGCAGCAGCAGCCCGCCCCGGCCGGCCAGCCCGGGCCAGCGCCCGACCAGCGCCGGCCAGCACAGGGCGACCAGCAGCGCCACCACCGTCAGGGCGGCGGCCCAGCAGAGCAGCGGCAGCACCGGGGCGTACGCGGGGATCGCCGGCGTGCTGGTCACGGACCCGAGCTGGACCGCGGTCAGCAGCACCGCGAACCCGGCGGTCCCCACCCCGAGCAGCAGCCGTCCCCGGGCCGGCAGCGCGGCCCGATCGGCCACCTCGACCCAGCCCCAGGCGGAGAGGAGCACGCCGAAGGCGAAGCCGGTCCGGGTGAAGTACTGGTTGCTGCTGCCCGGGTGGCCGACCAGCAGGTAGATCGCCGGCCCGGCGAGCGCGCCGCCGAGCAGGAGGAGCTGCACCGGCTCCAGCCGGCCGCGGCGCGCCCGCAGCAGCGCCAGGACGCCGGCCAGCCGGAGCTGGAGGCTGAGCAGGAGGGCCAGCAGCACCGCCACCCAGAGCATCGCGGTTACCCCGGCGGAACGGTCCTCGGGCAGGTAGGTCCGCAGCCCGGAGAACGGGTCGACGGTCACCCCGTGGCTCTCGAAGGCGAAGAGCACCGCCGTGGCGAAGACCTGCGCCGCGAGGGCCAGCCCGGCGGCGACGAGCACCGCGCGCGGCAGCCGGCGCCGGACCGCCAGCAGCAGCACGGCGGTGAACCCGAGCGCGGCCAGCACCACCGGCACCGTGCTGGCCTTCGCGCCGGTGGAGGCGGCCAGGAAGAGCGCCGCGAGCACCCAGGCGCCGCGCCCGAACGGGGGCACGGCCACGCCGCGGGCCCGACCGACGATCTCCCCGAGCGCCGCGATCAGCGGCAACAGCAGCACCCAGCTGTACGTCATCGACGGGCTGCCCCAGACGATGAAGGTGGCCTGGGTGCCGAAGAGCTGCCGCCACCCGTTCTCGAAGCCGAACTCCCCGACGGTGAACATCAGCCCCGCGGCGACCACCCCGGCGTACGGCCGGCCGGTGATCCGCCAGCCCACCACGGCGACCAGCACGGCGGCGAGCGCGCAGAGCGCCGGCACGGCGAGCCGGAAGAAGACCGTCGGCAGGTCGACCCCGCTGACCAGGCTGGTCGCCGCCAGGTGGGCGAAGCCGAACCAGTGATAGTGCAGCGGCTCCCCGGCCACCTGCGGCACCTCCAGCGGCACCTGGTGGGTGGCCGCCCCGGCGAGGGAGAGCTGGAACGCCAGGTCGATGTACTGCGCCTGCCCCTCGTCGGTGGGGACCACCGGGTTGACGGCCAGGAACGACTCGTACAGGTAGACGGTGAAGCCGGCGACCACCGCGGTCAGCGCCCAGGCCCAGCCGGCCGGGGCGACAGTGTCGTAGCGGACCCGCCAGTGCCGGCGCAGCCGCGGCACGGCGGCGAACGGCGCCAGCACCGCCAGCGGCCAGAGGCGCAACCAGCCGGGCGCCCCGACGGCGGTGAACGCCGCCCAGGCGGCGAGCTCCAGCACCAGCCCGACGGCCGCGCCCATCGCCAGGTCCTCGACCAGGGTGTGCGGCCGGCGGCGCAGCGCCCGGAACACCAGGGTGCCGGGCAGCAGCACCGCCAGCAGGGCGTACGCCGTCCAGCGGGCGATGTCGAGTGCGGGCGTGCCGGCGCTGAGCAGGACGACCGCGACGAACGCGTAGCCGGCGAGGGCGGGGGCGAACCGGACGGCGGCCGGATGGCGACGCGGGCCCACGGTCGACGGGGTGGCGTCCCCGGTGGCGAGGGTGGTCACCGCAGCGTGTCGGCCAGCTCGACGACGTCCCGGCCGGCGGAAGCCGGCTCGGCGGCGCTGTCGCCGGCCACGAAGTACGCGGGCCGGCCCTGCACCGCGGTGTAGATCCGGGCGACGTACTCACCGAGCAGGCCGAGGCAGAGCAGCTGCACCGCGCCGAGGAACAGGATCGCCACGTAGAGCGACGGCCAACCGGTCACCGTGGCGCCGGCGAACCAGGCGAGCACCGCCACCACCACCAGCACCCCGCAGACGGCCACCCCGGCCAGCCCCAGCCAGGTGGCCACCCGCAGCGGCGCGGCGGAGAAGCTGGTGACGCTCTCCGCGGCCAGACCGGCCATCCGGGACAGCGGGTACTTGGTCCGCCCGGCGGCGCGTTCCTGCCGCTCGTAGCCGACCTCCCCGCTGGGGAAGCCGAGCCAGGGCACCACCAGGCGGAGCACCGGGCTGCGCTCGGGCAGCTCCCGCAGCGCCTCCACGGCGGCCCGGCTGAGCAGCCGGAAGTCGCCGGCCTGGGCGGGCACCTGCTTGCCGACCAGCCGCCGGATGAGCCGGTAGTAGCCGGCCGCGGTCCACCGTTTGAACGCGCTGTCCCGGCTCCGGTCGGCCCGGACGCCGTAGACGATGTCCAGCTCGTCGGCGCGCGCCCGGCGGAGCATCTCGACGATCACCTCGGGCGGGTCCTGCAGGTCGGCGTCGATGCTGACCACGTACCCGCCGCGGGCGCGGAGCAGCCCGGCGACCAGGGCGGCCTGGTGGCCGCTGTTGCGGCGCAGCCGCAGCACCCGCAGCTCCGGCCAGCCCACCCGCAGGGCGGTCAGCCCGGCGGCGGTGCCGTCGGTGCTGCCGTCGTCGACCGCCACCACCTCGTACGCCTCGCCGAGGCCGTCGAGCACACCGCGTAGCCGCTCGGCCAGCAGCGGCAGGACGCTCTCCTCGTTGAACATCGGCACCACCACGGAGAGTGCCGGCTCCGGTCGCGTCACGGCGCTCGACCCTCCGTTTCCTGCGGCGGCGGACGGCCCGAACGCTACCAGTCGGGCTGGTCGCGGTCGGGCCTGTCGCGGCGGCGGCCGCCGGTCAGGTGCCGCAGGTGGTGGCGGGCAGCCCGGACACCGGGACCGGCGACCGGCCGCCCGGCCGGGCCTTGCCGGCGAGCGCCCCGGCCAGCGCGGTCATCGACGCCCGGCTGGACGAGTAGGTGGCCAGCAGCGTCGGCGACTTCGCGGCGGCCAGCACGTACGGGGTGTCCATGGCCACCGTCACCGTGGCGTCGGCGCGCAGGTCGTCGCCGCCGTCGCCGTACCCGACGAGGTGGACGACGGTGCCGCCGCTGGGCACCACCTTCACGCCGGCTGCGGTGAGCGCCTCGGTCAGCGTCGCCCGGGTCCGGTCCCGCCCGCCGGAGGAGGTGACGGTGACCGGTCCGGCCACCGGGGCGCCGCACTTCCCGCGCAGCTGGGTGACCGCCGCCGCGGCCAGGTCGGCCGCCGCCTTCCGGTGGTCGGCGCTGTTGAGTCCGGACAGCTCCGGGGTCGGCCGGTCGGCCAGCTTGAACTTCATGGTGAGCACGCGGGTGGCGGCCTCCACCAGCCGGGCCCGGGGCAGCGAGCCGTCGCGGAGCGCGGCGAGCAGCCCGTCGTACGCCTGGCTCACGTTCGGGGTCATCAGGATGAGGTCGTTGCCCGCGGTGAGGGCCCGCACCGCCGCCTCGCCGGGCGACCAGCGCTTGGCCGGCGGCATGTTCATCCCGTCGGTGATCACCACGCCCTGGAAGCCGAGCTGGCCGCGCAGCACGTCGGTGAGGAGCTTGTGGGAGAAGGTGGCCGGGACGCCCGGGTCGACGGCCCGCACGTCGAGGTGGGCCGACATGACCGCCATGGCGCCGGCGCCGATGCCGGCGCGGAACGGCGGGAACGCCGTCCGGTCCAGCACGTCGCGGGACTGGCCGATCACCGGCACGTCCTTGTGCGAGTCGGTGGCGCTCAGGCCGTGCCCGGGGAAGTGCTTGACGCTGGCCGCCACCCCCTCGGCCTGCAGGCCCCGCACCGCGCCGGCGACCTGCGCGGAGGCGTTGGCCGGGTCGGCGCCGAAGGAGCGGGAGCCGATCACGGTGCTCCGGGTGGCCAGCACGTCGGCGACGGGGGCGAAGTCGAGGTTGATCCCCATCGCGGCGAGTTCCGCGCCGGCGGCCCGCCAGGCGGCCTCGGTCAGCGCCGGTTTCCCGGCGGCCCCGGCCGCCATCGGGCTGGGCAGCAGGGTCACGCCGTCGGTGACCCGGGTGACCACGCCGTACTCCTGGTCGGTGCCGATGAGGAAGGGAGCCGGGCCGGCGGGGAGCTTCCCGGCGGCCTCCCGCAGCCCGGTGGTCAGCTCCCGGACCTGCTTGGGGTTGTCGACGTTGGTGGTGGCCTGGTTGCCGGAGGTGGGGTCGTCGGCGCTGAAGCCGACCAGGATCAGGCCGCCGAGCCGGTACTTCGCCACCATCTCCGCCGGGGTGTCGACCCCGGCGAGGGCCCGGTTGCCGGCGGCCGACCCGGGCGAGACCTTGGTCGCGGAGCTGCCGTAGGCGTACGGCATCAGCACCTGGCCGACCAGGTCCTCGTCGGCGAGCGTGCGGACCAGGGCCGCGGCCCGGGCGGCCGGATCGGCGGCGGTCGGGGTCAGGGTCGGGGTCGGGGCGGCCGAGGAGGGGCTCGGCGGCCCGGCGAGATGCGGTCCTGCCGGCTCTTTCGCGCAGCCGGAGACGAGCAGCGCGGTCAGTGCGGCGAGCACGACGAAGGTACGTCGAGGGGTGGTCGACACGCGACCCATCCCACCAGTTCACCGCGTATCGGGCAACTTGACCTTCGGTCAACCGACCCGGGTGAGCAGCGTCACCGGGGCGCCGTCGCCGGCGTACCGGTAGGGCTCCAGCTCGGCGTCCCAGGCGGTGCCGAGGGCCTTGTCCAGGGCGTGCGCGAGGGCCTCCGGGGCGCGGGCGGACGCCATGAGGCTGCGCAGCCGGTCCTCGCCGAGTTGGATGTCGCCGGCCGCGCCGACGGTGGCCCGGAACAGGCCCCGCCCCGGGACGTACATGAACCGCTCGCCGTCGGCGCCGGGGCTGGGTTCCTCGGTCACCTCGAAACGGATCATGGGCCACTGCCGGAGGGCAGCAGCCAGCTCGGCGCCCGTCCCCGGGCTACCGGTCCACCCGCACTCGGCGCGGCGGGCGCCGGGGTCGACGGGCTGGGCCGTCCACTGCAGGTTGACCGGCGCGGCGAGGACGCGCGCGATCGCCCACTCGACGTGTGAGCACACGGCGAGCGGGGTCGAGTGGACGTATACGACGCCACGCGTTGGCACGGTGACCTCCCGGAGAGCGAGGTGCGTCTTCCCCTACGACCTCGTCCACCCGAGTGGCCTCTGCAACACATGATGAACCTCGTGACGGATGGTGCGCTAGGGAATCGGAAAATTCGCCGGCCGGATCCGGCCGGAATAGCCGGCCGGGTGACCCCGTTGACCACCATGACGGCGCGACGACCAGCCAGGTGTCGCGGTCGTGTACAGTTTCTTGGGCGGTTCTGTGCCGCCGTACATCTTCGCGGGCCGAGGCTCATCCGGGCGTCACCCGCAACAGCCCCCGGACGATCAAGTCCTCCCGTACGTCTGCAAGGAGTACCTCCGTGGCGAGCAACACCTCTAAGACCGCGCGCGCGTCAGTCCGGGCCGGCCAGGCTGGCCAGGGTGGCGCCCTCAGCGTTCTGGGCGAGTTCAAGTACGTCATCCCGCTCAACGGCGGCAAGCACGCCTACGTGCGGAACCTGACCAACGGCAAGACCGCGCACCTGCGCACCGACTCCGAGGCCTTCGTCGAGGAGATCCGGGTGCTGGCCGCGGCCGGCCACGCCGCCAAGATCCGGGCGGAGATCAACGGCCTCGCGGCCGCCCACCCGGGCCACGGCTGGGACGCCACCGAGAAGCGTCTCGTCGAGGCCGGCGTCTTCGAGGGCTGAGCCCTCTCGCGTCACCACGAACCGCCCGCCGGGTCACCCGGCGGGCGGTTCGTCCTTTCTCGGCCCCGGTCATTCCTCCAGCAGCGTGACGTTGCCGGTGGCCAGGTCGTAGAGCGCGCCGACCACGGCGACCCGACCGGCGGCGACGGGGCCGGTGAGCAGGTCGTCGGCGCGCAGCGCGGCCACCGTGCGGAGCACGTGCCGGCGGACCGCCAGCGGGTGCGCGCCGGGGTCGTCCGGGCCCACCTCGACCACCGCCGGGGCGATCTGGTCCACCACGTACGCCAGCGAGCCGCCGGGCCGCTGTCCCGTACGCAGCGTCTGCACCGCTGAGCCGACCGCCCCGCAGCGCTCGTGCCCGAGCACCATCACCAGCGGCACCCCGAGCTGGCCCACCACGTACTCGATCGAACCGAGGACCGCCTGGTCGAGCACGTGCGCGCCGGTGCGGATCACGCAGATCGACCCGAACGTCTGGTCGAAGATCGCCTCCAGCGGGACCCGCGAGTCGATGCAGCCGAGCACCACGGCGTACGGCTGCTGGTCGCCCGAGGCGACCGCCGCCGCGGCGGTGACGTCGTGCCCGTGCACGGGCTGGCCGCTGACGAAGCGGCGGTTCCCGGCGAGCAGCTCGGCCAGGGCCGTACGCGGGCTGCGGCCCGCTCCGGCGGCCGGGGTCGGGCGCGGCGGCGACATGCCCTCCAGCCTGGTCACCGATCCGACCGCGCGGGTGCCGGTTGCGAATCTTCTCATCACCACGGTTGGCGTGTTGTCATGGCGGGTAGCCGGTGTTACCGCCGGGTTACGCCGGTGCGAGGAACGCCGGCCGGCCCGGGGGAGGTAGCGATGCCGGAGCACCTGGAGGTACAGCTTCCCGACGACGTACGCCTGCACGTGACGGTGACCGGGCCGGACGACGCCGAGGTGACGGCGATCCTGCTGCACGGCTGGACGCTCGACGGCCGCAGCTGGCACCGCCAGCTCGCCGAGATCCGGGAGCGGTTCGGCGACCGGGTCCGGGTGGTCACCTACGACGCCCGGGGGCACGGCCGGTCCAGCTGCATGGCGCTGCGTACCGCTACCCTGGCCCAGCTCGGCGACGACCTCGCCGCGGTGGTGGACGAGGTCGCCCCGACCGGGAAGGTGCTGCTGGTCGGGCACTCGATGGGCGGGATGACCGTGATGGAGTACGCGCACCGCCACCCCGGGCAGTTCGCCGCCCGGACCGCCGGGCTGGTCTTCGTCTCGACCACCGCCGAGGGGCACACGCACACCGTCTACGGCCTGTCGCCCCGGATCGCCCGGTTGATCCGGCTCGCCGAGACCACCGGCGCCGGGGTGCTGGCCCGGTGCGGGTCCTGGCGGCCGCCCCGGGCGCTGCTGCGCGCGCTGCGCCCCAGCATCCGCTGGATGCTCTTCGGCGACCGCTGCGACCCGGCGGACATCCGGCTGGTCACCTCGGCGGTGGCGCACGCCTCGCTGCGCTCGATCGGCGGGTTCCGCGCCTCGATCGGCGCCCAGCACCGGCTCGACACGCTGGCCGCGCTGGGCCACCTGCCGGCCGCCGCGCTGGTCGGCGACCGGGACCGGCTCACCCCGCCGCCGTGCGCCGAGTCGATCGCCGCCGCGCTGCCGACCACCGAGCTGACGGTCTGCCCGGGCGCCGGGCACATGCTGATGATGGAGCGGCCGGACGAGGTGAACGCGGCGCTGGCCGCGGTGCTCCGGCAGGTGCTGGAGCGGCCGGCGCCGGACGGCAGCCGCGCCGGCGATCGCCCGGCGGCCGGGGTGGGAACGGCCGGATAACGGGCAACCCGGACGGGGCGGGAGTGCGGACCGGCATGGCCCTGGCACGGGCCGGAAGGCCGGCCCGTACCCTCATTCAGCCACCGTGCCCGCCGCCCGGACCACAGGAGTTGCCGCGTTGACCGACCAGACCACCCTGGACCGGGAGATGGCCGCCGAACAGCGGCATCTCGACCGGGTGTACGCCCGGCTGGCGGAGCTGCGCCGGTCGGCCGCCGACGCCGAGCGGGAGGGCTACCGGTTGGCCCGGGTGGGCAACTTCGGGGCGCTGGTCGAGCGGGACGCGATGGTCTTCCACGCCGCGCGGCGCCGGCACGCGCTGGACGCCGAGCACGAGGGGCTGGTCTTCGGCCGGCTCGACCTGCGTACCCGGCAGGTGCTGCACGTCGGGCGGCTCGGGGTGCGCGGCGAGAACGCCGAGACCCTGGTGGTGGACTGGCGGGCGCCGGCGGCCGCGGCCTTCTACCAGGCGACGCCGGCCGAGCCGATGGGCGTGGTGCGGCGGCGCACCATCCAGTCGTCGGCGGAGAAGGTGACCCGGATCGAGGACGACCTGCTCGATCCGGCCGCGGCGCCGGCGGACATGGCGGTGGTCGGCGACGGGGCGCTGCTCGCCACCCTGTCCCGGGCCACCGGTCGCGGCATGCGGGACATCGTGGCGACCATCCAACGGGAGCAGGACGAGGCGATCCGCTCCCCCGGCTCGGGCGTCACGATCGTCTCCGGCGGCCCGGGCACCGGCAAGACGGCGGTGGCGCTGCACCGGGCGGCGTACCTGCTCTACTCGGACCGCAGCCGGTACGCCGGCGGCGGCATCCTGGTCGTCGGCCCGTCGAGCGTCTTCGTGGAGTACATCGCCTCGGTGCTGCCCTCGCTGGGCGAGGAGACGGCCACCCTGCACTCGCTCGGCTCGCTCTTCCCGGGCATGTCGGCGTCCCGGACGGACTCCCCCGACGTGGCGGCGGTGAAGGGGTCGCTGCGGATGCGCCGGGTGTTGGAGGGCGCGGTCCGGGACACGGTGCCGGACTCGCCGGGCGAGCTGCGGCTGCTCTACCGGGGCGAGCTGCTCCGGCTGGAGCGCCGGGAGCTGGACGGCATCCGGGACCGGGCGCTGCCCCGGGGCGCGCGCCGCAACGAGGTGCGCCGCGCCGGCTTCGACGGGGTCCTCGCGGCGCTCTACGCCCAGGCCCGCCAGTTGCGGGTCGTCCGGCTGCCGGAGCAGCGCGCGTTCGAGGACGAGATCATCGACCGGCCGGAGTTCCGGGAGTTCCTGAAGGCCTGGTGGCCCCGGCTGCATCCGCGGCACGTGCTGGGCTGGTTGGCCCGGCCGGAGCGGCTGCGCCGGTACGCCGGCGGCATCCTGTCCGGGGCGGAGATCCGGCTGCTGACCGAGGCGTACCGGAGCCTGGACACCGCGGGGCTGACCATCGCGGACATCGCGCTGCTGGACGAGCTGGACGCGCTGCTCGGCAAGCCGGTGCGGCCGGCGAAGGCGAAGCGCGACCCGTTCCAGCTCGCCGGCGGGGTCCGGGAGCTGAGCACGTTCGCGGACCGGCAGCGGGCCGCCCGCGCCGCGGCCCGGGAGCGGCCGGAGGACTACCGGGAGTACGCGCACGTGGTGGTCGACGAGGCGCAGGACGTCTCGCCGATGCAGTGGCGCATGATCGGCCGGCGCGGCCGGCTGGCCTCCTGGACGGTGGTGGGCGACCCGGCGCAGACCGCGTGGACCGGTGACCCGGAGGAGCTGACCCGGGCGCGGGACCAGGCGCTGGGACGACGCCGCCGGCACCAGTTCACGCTGACCACCAACTACCGCAACTCGGCGGAGATCTTCGCGGTGGCGGCGGCGGAGATCCGCCGGCTCTACCCGGACCTGCCGCTGCCCACCGCGGTGCGCTCCACCGGCATCGAGCCGGTCGAGCGGACCGTGCCGGCCGCCGGGCTGTCGGCGGCCACCGTGGCGGCGGCCCGGACCCTGCTGGCCGAGGTCGAGGGGACGGTCGGGGTGATCACCCCGGTGCCGCGCCGGGATGAGGTGGCCGGCTGGCTCGGCGAGCTGGGCGGCGCCCGGCTCCAGGTGGTGACGAGCCTCCAGGCGAAGGGCATGGAGTACGACGGGGTGGTGCTGGTCGCGCCGAGCGAGATCCGGGCGGATCCGGGCTCCGGTGTACGGACCCTCTACGTGGCGCTCTCCCGGGCCACGCAGCGGCTCACCACCCTCGACGCGCTGGGCTGAGCAGGGCTTCGACCGCGAGAGGGCGGACACTGGCCGTTCAGTTGCATACATAGCGATGTGAACATAGATTGGGCCCGGCCGGGGCGAGGGCGAAAGGGTGTGGGCGTGGGCGCAGGTCATGACCACAGCGGGGCGGTGACCAACGCCGCCTACCGCCACCGGGGTCGACTCTGGGCCGCGTTCGGGCTGCTCACCGCCCTGATGCTGGTCGAGGCGGTCACCGCGTTCGCCACCGGCTCGCTGGCCCTGCTCTCCGACGCCGGGCACATGTTCACCGACGTGCTGGGCATCGGCATGGCCCTCGCCGCGATCACCGCCACCCGGCACGCCGACACCGACCCGCAGCGCACCTTCGGGCTCTACCGGCTCGAGGTGCTGGCCGCCCTGGCCAACGCGGTGCTGCTCGGCGCCGTCGCGGTCTACGTGCTGGTCGAGGCGGTACGCCGGTTCGGCGAGCCGCCGGAGGTGCTGGCCGGCCCCATGCTCGCGGTGGCGGTGCTCGGCCTGCTGGCCAACGTCGCCGCCTTCGCCCTGCTGCGCGGCGGGGCGGAGGAGAGCATCAACCTGCGCGGGGCGTACCTGGAGGTGCTGGGCGACCTGCTCGGCTCGCTCGGGGTGATCGGCGCCGCGCTGGTCATCGCGCTCACCGACTGGTGGTGGGCGGACCCCCTCGTCGCCGTCGCGATCGGGCTGTTCATCCTGCCCCGCACCTGGCGGCTGGGGCGGGCGGCGCTGCGCATCCTGGTGCAGGCCGCCCCAGAGCACCTCCAGGTGACCGCGGTGCACGACCGGCTGGCCTCGGTGCCCGGCGTCGCCGAGGTGCACGACCTGCACGTCTGGACGTTGACCTCGGGCATGGAGGTGGCCTCCGCGCACCTGACCATGTGCCCGGGCGCCGAGGTGGGCGAGGTGCTGGCCGCCGCCCGGACCGCCCTGCACGAGGACTTCCGGATCGATCACGCGACGTTGCAGATCGAGCCCGGGGCGTCACCTGGGGCCTGTGGTGCGGTCGAGTGGTAATTAGGGCAAACTTAAATCAGTGTGGGTATTGTGCACTCATGCCGGTTTTGCCCCCGGTCGTGCCCTTAGCTCACCGGGCCGGGCCGGGGCACCACCGGTAGGCTCGGCCCCGGCCTCCGCCGGGCGGCGCCCACCGGCGCCTGCGGTGGCCGCCGCCTAATCGCCGCCCGCGGCGAACCGGGGAACCATGTTCGTGGGGTGCATCCGCGCCAGCGGTAGGGATCTTCCGTCCCGAACCCGTCAGCTAACCCGGTCGGCGGCTGACGGAAGGAAACCTGAATGGCAGCAGTGGCACCTGTACGACGGACGGCCGCCCGGTTGGCGGCCCTGCTCGTGGCGACGCTCGCGCTCGGCCTCGCCACCGCGCCGGTCGGCCCCGCCGTGGCGGCACCCCCGGCCGGGCTCGTCGCCGCCGCCCCCGGCGACGACGAGGGCGGCACCCCGGCGCTGCGCGCTCAGCTCGACGCGGCCAGCAAGGGCTGGCTGGAGGCGAAGGCCGCGCTGGCCCGCTCCGTCGGGCGGCAGAAGCAGCTCACCGACCAGCTCACCACGATCAATGCCGAGCTGAGCGTCCGCGACACCAAGGTCGGCGAGATCGCCGGGGTCGCGTACCGGACCGGCCGGCTCGGCACCGCGGCGGCGCTGCTCGCCAGCGACAGCCCGGAAGGCTTCATGGACCGCGCCGCCGCGCTGGGCCAGGTCGCCGCCAACGAGGACCGGGCGCTGCACGACCTGATCGAGACCCGGGACCGCGCGACGGCGACCCGGACGGCGCTGAACGCCGAAATCCAGGAACAGCGCAGGCAGGTCGCGGTGATGGCCAAGCGCAAGCAGCAGGCCGAACGCGCGCTGGAGGTGGCGAACGACCGCGCCGCGAGCGGCGGCAGCGGCGGCATCCGGGGCACCTCCACCGCGAACGCCGACCCGGCGCCGCGCAACTCCGACGGCTCCTGGCCGCCCGAGTCGTGCAGCGTCAACGACCCCACCCCGGCCGACGGCTGCATCACCCCGCGCACCCTGCACGCGCTCAAGGAGGCCAAGTCGGCCGGGTTCACCCGGTACGTCTCCTGCTACCGACCCAGCGGCTCGGGTGAGCACCCCAAGGGCCGGGCGTGCGACTTCGCCGCGCAGTCCGACGGCTTCGGCGGGGTCGCCAGCGGTGGCGACCGGACGTACGGCAACAACCTGGCGGCGTACTTCATCCGCAACTCCGACGCGCTGGCCGTGCTCTACGTGATCTGGTTCAAGCAGATCTGGCTGCCGAGCAGCGGCTGGAAGTCGTACAGCGGCGGCAACGGCGACCCGTCCAGCGACCACACCAACCACGTGCACCTGTCCGTCTACTGAGCCCCCGGGGTGACCCGTCGCCGGACGGGTCGCCCCCGGCTACGCCCCCCGACGTACGCCGGATGTCGCCGTCGGCCCCACGACGCGGCCCGGCCGGCGGACCAGCATCGACGGCATGAGCCGACTCTCCCCCGCCGCCCGCAAGGCCCTGCTGACCCTGCACCTGGTCACCGCGCTGGGCTGGCTCGGCGCGGACCTGGTGCTGCTCACCCTCGGCGTCGCCGGCCTGCGTGGCGCCGACCCCGCGGTGGTCTACCCCACCGCGGGGCTCGTCGTCACGTACCTCTTCGCGCCGCTGAGCGTCGTGGTGTGGCTGGTCGGGGTGGCGAGTTCGCTGCTCACCCCGTGGGGGGTGCTGCGCTGGCGCTGGGTGCTGGTCAAGTTCGTGCTCACCACGGTCATGCTCGGCCTGGTCCTGCTGCTGCTGACGCCGACCGTGCGCGGGCTCGGCGAGCTGGGCCCGGCAGTGACCACCCGGGACCGGCTGGACCTGGTGATCCCGCCGGCGGTCTCGACCAGCGTGCTGCTCGTCGCCACCGTGCTCTCCACCTACAAACCGTGGGGCCGCCGCGGAGCCCCGGCCGGCCGCCGCCGGCCCGTCGCCGCCGGACGCCCGTCCTGAGCGGGCGGCTCAGCTCGTGGCGGACGCGTCCGGGCCGCGGTCCAGCGCCGCGCCGAGCCGGCTGGCCAGCCCGAGGTGGGCCGCCCGGGCCTGCCGGAAGGCGTACCCGAACAGGGGCGCCGGCGCGGTCAGGGTGATCCCGACGTCGATCCGCGTCACGCCGCCCGGCTCGTCCCGCAGCCGGGTGTGGTTGCGCACGGTCGTGGCCGGGCGCTGGCGGGCCACCGTCACCACCTCGTCCTCGGTGGCGATCAGCACGTCGGCCCGGTAGGTGACCGGGAAGCGCAGCGGCCCGACCGCCAGCCGGTCGGTGATCGCGTAACTGGCCAGCGCGCCCGGGCGGGGCGGCAGCCGGCGCACGCCGACGATCAGCGGGTGCAGCTCGCCCTGGCGGGTCAGGTCGCCGAGGAGGGCGAGCGCCTCGGCCCGCGTACAGCGCGCCTGCACGGTGTAGCTGAACGTCTCGCGGCTGAGCACACCGTCCCCCTCGCCGTCGGCGGTTCGCACGATCGTCCCGTACGCCGAGCGGGCTGGCAACGCCCCGGCATGACGCGGGGCTGGCGGGGAATCCGGACCGCCCGGGCGGGACGAGGAGGCGGGGCGCGTGGACGGATACGGCGGATGAGCGGGCACGTGATGGTCTTCGCGCCGACGCCCCGGCTCACGGTGACCGTCGACCAGCCGGCCGACCACCCGGAGCTGCACCTGCACCCCGGCGGGCAGGGGGTCTGGCAGGCCCGGATCATCATGTCGCTCGGGGTGGAGGTGGTGCTCTGCGCCAGCCTCGGCGGCGAGATCGGTCAGGTCCTGGAGCCGCTGCTGGTCAGCGAGGGCGTCGACCTCAAGGTGGTGGTCCGCGACTCGGGCGGCAGCGGCGGGTACGTGCACGACCGGCGGGAGGGCACCCGGCACGAGATCGTCGACGTGCCGGGACACCCGCTCAGCCGGCACGAGCTGGACGAGCTGTACAACCTCGCCCTCGGCGAGGGACTGCGCGCCCCGGTCAGCGTGCTCAGCGGGCCGAACGACCCGAAGCTGGTCCCGGCCGACCTGTACCGGCGGTTCGCCGCCGACCTGGGCGCCAACGGCAGCCGGGTGGTGGTGGACCTGGCCGGCGAGCATCTCACCGCGGTGCTGACGAGCGGGGTGTTCTTCCTCAAGGTCAGCCACGAGGAGCTGATCGCCGACGGGCGGGCCGCCGGCGACGACGAGGAGCAGCTCACCCGGGCGATGTACGACCTGCACGCGACCGGCGCCGAGAATGTCGTGGTGAGCCGCGCCGAGAAGCCGGCGCTGGCCCTGGTCGACGGGGAGGTGTTCGAGGTGGAGATGCCCCGCCTGGAGGCGGCCGACCCGCGCGGCGCGGGCGACTCGATGACCGCCGGGGTGGCCGCCGTGACGGCCCGCGGCGGGGACGTGCATACCGCCATCCGTACCGGCGCCGCCGCCGGCGCGCTCAACGTGACCCGGCACGGGCTCGGCACCGGACGGCTGGACTCGATCATCGGGCTGGTGGAGCGGGTCCGGCTGGTGCCGGCCGGCACCCGGCCGCAGGAGCGGACCACCCCCGACGAGCTGGCCGAGCGGGCGGCCGAACGATGACGCTGCGGGTCCTGGTCACCAACGACGACGGCATCGCGGCGCCCGGCATCGGCTGGCTGGCGCGGGCGGCGGCGGACCGCGGGCTGGACGTGGTGGTCGCCGCGCCGCTGGAGGAGGCGAGCGGCACCAGCGCGGCGATGACCGCGGTGGAGCGGGAGGGGCACGTGGTGGTCCGCCAGCACCCGCTGCCCGAGCTGCCCGACGTGCCGGCGTACGGGGTGGCCGGCTCGCCCGGTTTCATCGCCCTGATCGCCGTGCACGGCGCGTTCGGGCCGCCGCCGACGGTGGTGCTCTCCGGGATCAACCGGGGTGCGAACGCCGGCCGCGCGGTGCTGCACTCGGGCACCGTGGGCGCCGCGTTCACCGCCGCCGCGAACGGCTGCCGGGCGATGGCGGTCTCCCTCGACGTGCTCTCCGCCGGGGAGGCCACCGCGGCCAGCGGCGGCGCCGGGGTGGCCGCCGCCGCCCGGGTGCGCGACGCGGAGCGGCACTGGTCGACCGCCGCCCGGGTCGCCCTCGACCTGCTGCCCCGGCTGCTGGCCGGGCCGGTGGAGAGCGTGCTCAACGTCAACGCCCCCGACCTGCCGCACGGTCGGCTGCGCGGGGTGCGGAAGGGGACCCTGGCCACGTTCGGCCAGGTGCAGATGACGGTCGCCGAGTCGGGACACGGCTTCGTCCGCACCTCGCTGGAGGAGCCCGGGCAGGCCGTCCAGCCCGGCACCGACCTGGCGCTGCTCGCCGACGGGTACGCCTCCGTCACCGCCGTGCGGGCCGTGACGGAGGTGTCCGACGTCGACCTGTCCGGCCTCGGCGCGGCCGAGGACTGAGCCGCGACGGGCCCCGCGCGCGCCAAGCTCAGGCGCCGGGGAGCACCTCGGGGGTCGCGGTGCCGGCGAAGTAGGGCTCGGGGGCGCCGAAGAGGCCGAGCAGGCCGGTGACCCAGAGCTGCCGGTGGACGAACCGGCTCGGCTCGGTAACGACCAGCTTCACACCGCTGACCTCGGCGGTCTGGAAGCCGGCGACCATCGCGCTGATGCCCACCGAGTCGATGAAGGTGACCAACCGCATGTTCAGCTCGATTCGGGACGGACGGCCCTTGGCGAGCACCTCCGCGATCGCCTCGCGGACCTCGTATGCGGTGTCGACGTCGATCTCGCCTCGCGGGGCGATCTGGATGACACCACCCGGCAGCACCGACTTCACGATCGACAGGCTCACGCGAGCACCTCCACTCGCCCATGACGGGCGCCTCATCAGTACGCGGGCCGCGACCGAGAGTATTCCTCCGACGGCCTCGGTCGCCACCCCTCGGGATGAGCAATTCGCGGACCGGGCACACCCGGGCAGCCCGATCCAGACCTTCTGGCTTCTATTTTCCCGACGAGCGGGTTTCTCGTTCTCCAACGATCGACCGGTGCCGGCCGATCCGCCGCACCAGGGTAGCGGCCCCGCGCCCGCCGGGCGCGTACCCCCGGACGTCGGCGCGTTCGGTTGACCCCGCCGCCTAGCATCGGCCGGGAGTGCTCCGAACGGAGAGGATGATCGATGATCAGGAGACTGCTCGGGCTGGCCGGTGTCGGCGCCCTGCTCGCTCTCGTGCTGGCCTGTGGCTTCGGTGGAGCGGGCGACGACGATGACGACGACGATGACGACTTCGCCCGGGGGCCGGTGACCGTGTCGGTCCGCTGAGTGGACCGGCGGATGGTTTGCGCCGACGCCCGGACGGGCACTGGCGGGTAAAAGAACAGTCACGCGCTGGACAGCCGCCGGAGTCCGAAGTGGCCGCCGGGCTTCGGCACCCCGAGGAGGTAAGCATGTTCGGAAGCATCCTGTTGGACCGCCGCACCAGGCCCGAGCGGATCGCCGACCAGGCGTGGCAGCAACTGGTCTCGACCGTCAGCTCCGCCGGTGACAGCGTCCGGGACACCGCCCGGTCCGCCCGTCGCGGCGGCTCGGGCCTGGCCGACGACGCCACGGACCTGGTCGGCGCCGCCGCCGAGGAGGCCCGCCGCCGGGCCACCCTCGCCTTCGACGCGCTCGCCGGCCGCCGCCCGGCGTTGCCCTGGGCCCTGCTGATCAGCGCCGCGCTGGTCGGCGCGGCACTCGGCTGGGCCGCCGGCACCGCCGCCCGGGCCGCCGGGAGCCGGGACGCCGAGGAGATCGAGTTCGTCGACGTGGACCGGCCCAACTCGCCCGTCGGCCTCGACGGCTGACCCGACGTACCGACGACGCGGCGGTGTCCCCGACTCCGGGGACACCGCCGCGTCGCGTCCGCTGCGGACGGTCGCCAGTCCAGCTGGAAC
>NZ_QGKS01000346.1 GCF_003172935.1 Micromonospora sicca
GACCTGGTTCGGGGCATGGCCGACGAGGTGATCGCTGCGCATTGGTCGGATGGGGACCTTGCGGTTCTTGCGGGTGGGGTGGGCGCTGATGGGAGGCGTCTGCCGGCCAGTGGGTGGATGGCGTTGCGCCGGCTTGGTTGGGGTGCCGTGTCGCCGGCGGGTGTGGTGGTGTCGGACCGGGTTCGCCGCATCGCTGAGGAGGAAGCCGCCCGCGCTCTGCGGTTGGGATGCCACCGTCGTGCGGTTGTTGCCGCACTGCTGGCCACGTGGCCCGCTGATCCGTTCGCCCGTACCGAGGGCGAATGGTCGGCGTTGCGGGCGGTGCTGCCCGAAGGATGCGATAACGCGACGATCCGCAACCGCACCCGGCAGATCGCTGGTTACATCGGCAGGCATGCGCGGCTGCCGGCGGGGCTGTGTGAGTTGGAGGGTCCGCCGGCCGTGGCGCGGCAGGTGAGCCTGGCCGCGGCCGATCGGCAACAGGTTGTCGTGGACCGGGTCGACGGCCGCATGGTGCGGGTGTGGTCGCAGCTTCCCGTGTGTGCGGCGCCGGCCTCGTACCGCGACTGGGTGTGGCATGCCTTCGACGTGGTGTTGCCGGCAATCGTGCCCGCCTGGGTGAAGGTGTGCACGCCGACGCTGCGGCCCGGCGATGGCAAGGTTCGCGTTGACCTGCCCTGGCAGACCCCGCACACCCCGCCGCCGTTGGACGGGCACACTCGCGCGCTGGGTGTCGACTGGGGTGTGAACACCCTGCTGACCGCGACCGTGGCCGACCTCGACCGGGACGGCTGCGTGGTGGTGCGGGGGCGTCCGTTACGGTTCGACGCGACCGGTGTGTCGGCGAAACTGGTGCGGCTACGCCGCCACCGCGAACACCTGAAAACCAAAGCCGACCATGTGACCTGGCTGCGGGACGGCCGCCCCGCCGACGTCCCCGCCGACCCGGCCCTGACGGGAAAGCTTGTCCGCCTCGAGGCCGAGCACACGGCGGTGTGCGCCCGGATCCGGCATCTCAACAAGGCTCTTGCCTGGTCGGCGGCGCGGTGGCTGGTCGACCACGCGACCGCGGTCGGCGCCACCGTCATCTACGTCGAGAACCTCGCCACCCTCGAGGCCGGTGGCCGGTCACGCAGCCTCAACCGGCGACTCTCCGGTGCGGTACGCGGCGCCGTGTTCACCGCCATCGCCCACCTCGCCGCGAAAGCCGGTATCGCCGTCGTCACTGTTCCCGCCCGTGGCACCTCGTCCGGCTGTCCCCGCTGCGGCCGCGCGGTCAAGCACGTCAAAACACCGGAGCGCAGCGCCGCCGGGTACCGGTGGGCCACCTGCTCGTGTGGCCTGTCGATGGACCGTGACCACGCCGCGTCGCAACGGATCGCCGCCCGGGGCCTGGCCAACCAGACCAAAACCCTCCGCGACCGTAACGGCAACGCCGCGATCCGGACCGCCACCGACACACCCGTCCGTCACCGGGCCCGTCGACCAACCCGAGCCGCCACTGTCGGACCGCAGCGGGATCGACGTAAAACCCTACCCACCCCGAAGCAGACCCGACCTGCAACGGTCAAGGCTTCACGCCTGCTGCCCTTGCGACGGCAGGTTCCCGCCCCGGCAGGCTCCCCACCGGGATCTGCCGGCAAGCGTCCGGCGGGACGGACACCCCAGGAAACCAACCCGCCAGGGCCGGTACGCCAGGTGCCGCACACGATTTCCACCACTACCCAGCGACACCCACACCGGGTTCGCGGGGCAGTCCTCGGCCGCGGCTTCCACCGCCACGTGCACGCCACCCCGATCACCGACCGGGACGCTCGCACCGGCGAAACATCCGCCTCGCTGAGGATCACATAGGAAACCAGAGACGCTCCACAATGGGCAGCCGCCGGGCCTACGGTGCGAGCCCTCGCCGTACGGCGCGGCGGGTCAGTGCCCGACGGCGAAGCGGCCGTCGGCGGCGCGGCGGATCCTGCCGCTGGTGACGGCGATGTGCAGCCCGTAGCGCAGCAGCTTCTCGGCGGCCTCGGTGCGACGACGGTGACCGAGCAGTTCGAGCGCGGCGCGCAGCAGCTGCTCCTCCCCCAGGTGCGGTGTCTGCTCCAACGCGTGCGTCAGGGCGTTGGCCACCTCCTCCGGCGGCACCTCCTCGAACCGGCGATCGGAGCTGACCTGGGTGGTGCGGTAGCTGCGCGACGTGTGCGGGTCCAGGCCGGCGGGCCAGGCGAAGACACCGATGTGGGGATGGCGGTGCAGGGTCTCGCGGTCCACCAGCTTCAGCACCTCCGCGCGCCGGTCCTCCCGGGTGCGGGCGAAGCCGAACCGGGCGAGCGTGAGCCGCGCCAGGCGGTGCTGCTCGATCGGCCCTTCGGCGGCGATGATCTCGCGCAGGCTCTCCCGGACCAGCGATCTGATCCGGCGGTCGCTGCCGATCAGGTCGATGTCCGCCTGCTCCCCGATCACCGTCGGCACGTACGGCACGAACCGGCTGGCCGTCGGGCTGCCCGCCGGCTCGGCGACGGCACTCACCGCCGGCTGCCCGAGCAGGACGGCCGGGGCCACGGGCGCGGCAGGGGCCAGCGAGGCGATCGGGGCGGCCGGCTCCTCGGCGTCGGCCGGTGGCCCGTCGTGTCGATCCTCGCCGTTGGCCGTCGGCCCCGGCACCCGCGCGTCGGGTGACGCATCCACCCGCTGCGCCGGAACCTGCGCGACGGGCGAGACGCCGGTCGCCTCCGGCACCTGCCGTAGCGCCTCGGAGGCCACCGGCACCTGGTCCGGCGCCGGCAGCTCGGCGTCCTCCCGCTCCTCCTCGGGCGTGTTGGCGGCGGTCACCGCGGCGTCGATCTGGTCGAGGATCGCGGCGCGGTCGTGGATCCACGACGGCAGCCAGAAACGGACCATCGCCGGCCAGCCCATGATCGAGCGCAGCAGGCTGGGCGCCGAGTCCCGGTCCGCCACGGTCGGCCGGCTGCTCCACTCGGGACCGTCCAGCATGACGGCGACCTGCCAGCGCGGCGTGCCGGGCGCCCGTACGGCGATGTCGACGGTGAAGTCGGAGAGCCCGTGCGAGGTGCGGACCTCGTGGCCGCGGGCACGGATGGCGGCGGCGACCTCGTCGCGGACGCGGCTGCGCCGTTCCGCGCGGTCGGTGACCAGGTCGCCGAGCCGGTCGGCGCCGGCGGCGGCCATTTCGCAGTACGCGCGCAGGTGCTGGGTCCCCACCGCCGAGGTCCGGGACAGGTCGATGTCGGACGGGTCGAACGAGGAGTAGAGCACCACCTGGCGGCGGGCCCGGGTGATCGCCACGTTCAGCCGCCGCTCGCCGCCGGCCTGGCTGAGCGGTCCGAAGTTCAGCGGCAACTGGCCGGTCTCCGGGTTGGTGGAGAAGGCCAGGGAGAAGAGCACGACGTCGCGCTCGTCGCCCTGCACGTTCTCCAGGTTCTTGACGAAGACCGGTTCCGCGACGCCGCCCGACAACTGCTCGCGTACCAGGGGGTCGGGGCTCTCCTCGAGCAGGTTGAGGATGAGGTCACGCTGCTGGATGTTGAAGGTGACCACGCCGATGGACTGGGCCGCGGTGGCCGGGTCGTGCAGCCGTCGGGTGATCTCGTCGAGGATGGCGCGGGCCTCGACCTCGTTGGTCCGCGAGGCGCCCCGGTCGTACTGCCCGTGGACCCGTCGCCAGGTGATGCCCGCGGAATCGCCGGCCCCCGGCGACGGCAGGCTGGAGAGCTTGCTGTCGTAGTAGTACCGGTTGGAGAAGGCGATCAGCGACTCGTCGTGGCTGCGGTAGTGCCAGGAGAGCCACCGCTGCGGGAGACCGGATTCGACCGCCTCGCTGAGGATGCTCTCCAGGTCCTCGGGCACGGGCCCGTCGCCCTCGTCCGGCTCGTCCGGGGTGTGGGCGGCCTGCATGATGCTGGTCGGCGGCATCTGTCGGGAGTCCCCGACCACCACCACCGCACGTCCCCGGCCCATCGCGCCGACCGCCTCGGCGACCCGGATCTGGGAGGCCTCGTCGAAGATGACCAGGTCGAAGCGCCGGCTTCCGGGGGCGAGGAAGTTCGCGGCGGAGGCCGGGCTGACCAGCACGCACGGGGTCAACGCGAGCACCACGTCCGGGTACTGCTCGAACAGCTCCCGGAACGACTTCCCGCCGCGCTTGCGGCGAAGTTCCGCGGCGAAGTCGGCGAAGCGGCCGCGGCGGTCCGTCGGGCTGAACGGTCGACGGCGGACCAGCACCGACGGCAGGTGCTCGGGCAGCGCCGCGCGCAACTGGGCGGCCGCCGACTCGAACTGGGCGATCTCGTCGTCGTGCAGCTCCGGGTCGAAGTACTGCAGACCGCCGGCGCGCAGCCGCTCCGCGAGCGAGGCCGCGGCGACGCCCCGCCGGTACGCCTCCTCGGCGAGCTGCGGGTTGACCTCGCCCCGCAGCAGCTTTTCGCGGTAGTCGACGAGTCCGGCCGCGCCGAGCACGTCGGCGTGGGTGAGCACGGTCGCCCACCGGCGCAGCGGGAACAGCTCGTCGGCCCGCAGCTCGTTCAGCCAGGTCGCGCCGTCGCGCTGCCAGGCGTCGAGCCAGTGCGACCCGCCCGCCCAGCGGCTCAGCTCCGGGGCGCCGCAGCGCAGCACTCCCTGCCAGGCCCGCCACCGGGCGGCCGCGCGGTCGAGCAGGACGGCGTCCCCCTCGCCGATCCCCCGGTGGAACAGCGCCCAGGCGGCGGGGTGCGCCGCCAGGAGTACGCGACCGGCCCGGGTCGCGGTGACGGCCTCGCGCAGCCGCTGCTCGGCGTGCGGGTCGGTGGGCCGCCAGCCGCCGGGCAGGTGGAGACCACCGAGCGTGCCGCACTGCTGGGACAGGGCGGCGGCGTGCGCCTGCGCGGCCACCAGCCGACCGGTGACCAGTTCGACCTGCTCGGGGTCGACGGTGGCGCCGGACTGGAGGTGGACGGCGAGCCGGTCGGCGATGCCCTGCCGGCGCTTGCGCTTGCCGAACAGCTTCCGGCCCGCCTCCTGGGCCTCGGCATGCCAGGCGGCCAGCTCGGCGAGCGCGAAGACGTCTGGGCGGAAGGTGGTCAGCTCGCCGGCGAACCCCTGCCGGAACGCGGCCAGCTCCGCCAGGAGCCGGTCGGCCGCCTCGTCCCAGCGGCGGTCGGACGCGCGCAGGGTGGTGTCCCGGTCCGGCAGCGTTCCCCGTACGGCGAGCCAGGCGCCGGCCTGCAGCTCGCGGATCGCGTCCGGGGCGGTCAGCGTACGCAGCAGGTCGGTCAGCTCCGGGCGGGCCGCGAGGTCGGCGCGGACCTGTTCTAGCTCGGCGGCGATCTCGGTGACCGCGTCGGCGTGCAGCCCGTCCAGGGTGCGGCAGCCACTGATGGCCCAGGGGTGCGCTGGCCGGAGCCGGGCCGAGCGGGCGGCGGCGGGGAACTCCCGCAGCGTCGTCTCCACCCGGGCCCGCTGCTCGCCGGTCGCGCCGAGATACCCGACCGGCACGGGCGCGACCGGCCCGTCGCCGTACGCCAGGGTCTGCTCGTAGGCCGACCAGAGCGACATGCCGGCGGCGTTGTCGGTGTGGACCTGGGCGGGATAGTCCGCCAGCGGCGCCAGCCGGGTGCGGTACGCCGTCTCGACGGCCGTCCAGGTCGCGTCGCCGCCGTGGTCGTACTGGTCGAGGGCGTCGCGGAGCTGCTGGCGGATCGCGTTGATGGACTGCTTGCGGCCGTGCAGGTCGAGGGCGAACGGTCCCAGGCCGATCTGCTTGAGACGGCGCTTGACCACGTCGAGGGCGGCCTGCTTCTCGGCGACGAAGAGCACCGACCGGCCGGCGGTGACCGCCCGGGCGATCATGTTGGTGATGGTCTGCGACTTGCCGGTGCCGGGCGGGCCCTCCAGGACGAACGACTGGCCGCGCTCGGCCAGCACGATGGCCTGCATCTGCGAGCCGTCGGCGGGGATGGGCAGGTGCAGCTGCGCCTCGTCGACGTGGACGTCCTGCTCGGTGCCGGCCGGGTCGTCGAAGGACGCGCCGGACGACTCCACGAGGTGCCGCACCACCGGGTTCTCCATGAACCGGGGCCAGTGGTCGGTGAGGTCGCGCCACATCTGGAAGGTGGAGAACTGCAGCAGCCGCAGGCTGGCGGTCTCGTCGATGCGGTAGTTGAGTCGGTTGTCGACCAGCCCGGCGTTGATCGCGGCGAGCGTCTTGCCGATGTCGATGCCGTGCTCGTCGAGGACCGGCTGCTCCAGCTCCGGGATCCGGACGCCGTGCTTGACCCGCAGCCACTCGATCAGGCAGTAGTTGGGGGTGGCGACCTCGGCGCCGTCGATGACGATGGCGTACGGGCGCCGCCCGGCGCCGCCCTCGATCCGCACCGGCAGCAGGAACAGCGGCGCGTACGCCTCTCCCCCGGTGGTCTTGGCGTGCACCAGCGTGCCGATGGTCAGGTAGAGGTAGTTGCTGCCGGTCTCCTGTTCCATCGTGCGCGCCTCGCGTTGCAGCGAACGCATCGCGGTCTTGTAGCGGGCCTCGGTGACCGCGCCGTAGACCCGGCGGTCGGTGCGCAGCTCCCGGGTGAGCATCTCGGCGTCGAGATCCTGCGCCCGCCGGGTGCCGGCGAGCTCGTGGACGTGGCTGATGTCGTCCTGCGGGATGATCTGCACCTGGCGGCCGTCGTGGATCAGGTCGTCGAGCAGGGCGAGCGCGCCGGCCGGGACGTGCAGCTCCAGGCCGCGGCCGCGCTTGGGCAGGTTGAGCAGCGGGTTGCGCAGGCTCAGGTCGAGCAGGGACTTCTTCCACTGCTGGATGCGCGCCGGGGAGCCGTCGGACTGCTGCGGCGCCTCGTCGCCCTCGTCGGCGAGCTGCCGCAGCTTCGCCAGCGCCACCCCGGTTGGCAGCTCGATGGAGCCGACCGTTCCGGTGGGCACCTCGGCGTCGACCGCCGGCGGGGCGACCAGTTCGTCGGGCGAGGGCAGCGGCCGGATGCCGGAGCGGTGGGCGAGGTGCACGTCGACCACACCCTGGAGCCGCTGGCCCTGGCCGCGGAAGTGGGCGAGGCCGACCTGCACCGCCTCGGTGAACCCGGCGGTCTGCGCGCCCGGCCCGATCCGGGTCAGCTCGACCGGCACCGCCCGCCCCGAGTCGACCATGGAGATGAGCAGGTTGGTCTCGGTCACCGCGGCGGAGCCGAGGCGTTCCTCCTCGAGCAGGAAGCCGCCGAACGCGTGCCCCTCGGTGATGAAGATCAGCGGGTGCAGCCCGGCCGCCTCCAGGCAGGCGGCGTAGGTGACGGCGAGGTCGAGGCAGTTGCCGAGCCGCCCGTCGAGGACGGCGGCGGTGGTGCTGACCTTCTGGCCGGTGTTCTCGAACGACGCCGGCAGGGCCTGGTAGGTGATGCCGAGCTGGCGCAGCGCCTCGTAGACGGCGCCGGCGATGAGCGCGGCCCGCTCGGAGCCGTCCTGGTAGCCCTGCAGGGAGCCCGAGCCGGTGCGGGCCAGCAGGATCTGCGCCGCGGCGCGCAGGACCGCGTTCACCGCCCGGGTGTTGGGTTGCACGAAGGCGGCGAGGGAGTCGTACAGGGCCGGGCTGTTGAACCACTCGTTGTGGGCCAGCACCGCCGACGGGGCGACCAGCCGGAGGTCGGGACGGTCGTCGGCGCGGGCGGTGAGCCGGTAGTCGACCGGGAACGCCTCGTCGGTGCGGCCGAGCAGCCCCCGGTCCGGGGTGAACTCGCGGAAGTCGTCCCAGCCGGTGGTCGCGCCGGGGCGCAGCGGCGTGGTGAGGGTACGCGTCCACGGCTCGGTCAGGGGGCCGTCCGGGCCGAGCAGTTCGAGGGTCAGCGACACCTGCGACAGCGGCGCGTCGCCCAGGTTCGTCAGCGTGAGGTGCCGGACCAGCGGCACCCGGTTGTGCACCAGGGCGGCGTTGATGGCCGGCTGCACGAGCAGCCCGAGCGCGAGCTGGCCGTCGTCGGTGGCGAACTGCGCGAAGACGCTGTCGGGCATGGCGCGCTTCTCCAGGTAACGAGAGGGAGGAGAGCAGCCTAGCGGTCCCTCCTGACTCCGGGCCCTCAGCCGGACCGGCCCCGTTTGCTCGCGCTCTCCTCGGGCAATCGCGCGACGCAGCATCCGCACGGAAAGGAGCAGGTGATGAAGATCCACGACCCGTCCAGCCAGGCGATGCAGAAAGACTACGACGTTACGGACATCGAGCGCCTGATGGCCAAGCGGCAGTGGAAGAACTACGACGACGTGATCAACTGGCTGAAGAAGGAGGGTGACGAGGACCGGCGCTTCACCCCCGGCGAGGTGCAGCACATGATCGACGACTTCAGCCGGGTGCGGGACAAGGGGATGGACTTCGTCCGCGATCCCGAGCGGCTCTGCCGGAATCTCAAGGGCAGCCGGTAGCGCGTCGGTCCGGCCCCGCCGGTGCCCGCCGACGAACTCCGACATCGGGTCGGATCGGCCCGGGTGGCCCGGCTGGCCACCGTCGGGGACGACGGCCGTCCGCACCTGGTGCCGGTGTGTTTCGTCCTGCTGGGCGACGTCGTCTACCACGCGGTCGACGAGAAGCCCAAGCGCCACCGGCGGCTACGCCGGCTGGAGAACATCCAGGCGACCGGGTACGTCTGCCTGCTGATCGACGCGTACGACGAGGACTGGTCACGGCTGTGGTGGGTCCGGCTGGACGGGCAGGGCCGGCTGGTGGCGGACCGCGCGGAGGAGGCCGCGGCGCGCGCGGCGCTGGCCGACAAATATCCGCAGTACGTGCGACAGCCACCGGCCGGGCCGGTGGTGGCGATGCGGGTGACCGGCTGGTCGGCGTGGTCGGCGGCGGAGGCGGCCGGGTGAGCGTCGGCCGGAGCGGATCAGCGGGCCGGGGCGAGGGCGTCGAGCACCTCGTCGGCCCGCCGCAGCGACGCCCGCGCGTCGGCGCGGGGTGAGCCGATCTCCGGGTCGAAGTTGAGGTCGACGAACAGTTCGGTGATGCCTGCCGCGGCGAGCCGGCCGAGATCCGACCGGATCTGCTCCAGCGTTCCGGTTAGCGGCTCGCGCTCGGCGGGGCCCGTCGGGCGTACCCGGACGACGCCTCGGCAGACGAACCGCAACGAGCGGGGATCGCGCCCGGCGTCCGCCGCGGCAGCCCTGACCGCCGCGACCGACTCGCCGATGTCCGTCAGGTCCGCCTGGCTGCCACTGACCCACCCGTCGGCGAGCCGGCCGGCCCGGCGCAGCGCCGCGGGCGCGTGCCCGCCCAGCAGGATCGGGGGATGCGGCCGCTGCACGGGCTTCGGCTCCAGACGTGTCGGCGGGACCTGGTAGAACTCGCCGCGATGCTCGGCGACGTCGTCCTGCCAGAGGGTGCGGAGCACGGCGAGGAACTCCTCGGCCCGGTGCCCCCGCCGATGCTTGCTCACACCGGTCGCCTGATACTCCTCGTCCGCCCAACCGAGGCCGAGCCCGACGTCGAGCCGCCCGCCGGCGAGGATGTCGAGGGTCGCGGTCTGCTTGGCCAGCACCACCGGCGAGATGAACGGCATGTCGAGCACCGCGACGCCGAGCCGGATCCGCGTGGTGTGGGCGGCCAGGAACGCCAGCGTGGTCAGCGGGTCCTGGACGCTGTGGTACGTCTCGCTCCAGCCGAGGTCGGCGGGGACGAGCAGGCGCTGGAACGCCCACAGCGAGTGGTAGCCGAACTGCTCGGCCCGGCGGGCGACGTGGATCATGTTCTCCGGGGTGGCCCACGAGCCGGAGACCGGCGGGGCGAATCCAACCTCCACCCCGGAACGGTACCCAGCGCCATCCCCGTCGGGCGCGGGAACGGCCAGCACGGCGGGCGTGGTTGCCGCATCGGCCACCCCGCGTACGGCGTACCGCGACGCGGCGGCGTTCTGCTGGGCGAGCCTCTGACCGAGGGCCACGCCCTCCCGAAAACCCCGATCTCCCTTCACACCTCGCCCTGTCACGGGCGCGACATCCGGTATCCACGGCATGTGCGGGGGCGCAGATGACAGCTCGACCTCAGGGTGCGCCGTGGCGGTCCGCGGACTTCCGGCTCGTGGTCGCCGGTCAGACCGTCACCCAACTCGGTACCGACGTCACCACGATCGCCTTTCCACTGATCGCCGTGCTGCTCCTGGACGCCACCCCGTGGCAGTTGGGCGCTCTGGTGGCCGTGCAGAACGGCGCGTTCCTCCTGCTCGGCGTGCCCGCCGGCGTCTGGCTGGACCGGCGCCGGCTACGACCGGTGCTGATCGCCACCGACCTCGTGCGGTGCGCCGCGCTGGTCACGGTGACCGTGGCGGCCGCGCTGTCCCGGCTGACCCTGCCGCTGCTCATGACGATGGCCGCGGTGATGGCCGTGATGCGGGTCGTCTTCGACATCGGTCATCAGTCCTACCTGCCGAGATTGCTGGACCGGAAGGATCTGCTGCGGGGCAACTGCACCGTGGAGGTCGTCCGGTCCTCCGGGCAGGTCGCCGGCCCCAGCCTCGGCGGCTGGCTCACCCAACTGGTGGGCGCGACGAACACGCTGCTGGTCGACGCGGTGAGCTTCCTGGTCAGCGCGGCCTGCCTGGCCCGGATCAGGGTGCGCGAGCCCACGCCCGCACCGACCGGGCGAGCCGACACGGTGCACCAGGCTCGGGAGGGGTTGAGCTTCGTCCTGGCGAATCCGGTCCTGCGCGCGATCGCCGCCACCGGTGCCCTGTCCAACCTGCTGTTCACCGCCGCCACCGCGCTGATCATCCTGTTCCTGGTCGACACCGTCGGGTTCTCTCCCGGTACGGCCGGCATGCTGATGTCCGCCGCCCCGGCCGCGGCCCTGCTCGGCGCCGCCACGGCCGCCCGGCTCGCCCGCCGCGTCGGCTCCGCCCGCATCATCTGGCTGTCCCTCGCAGTGACCAGCCCGTGCAACCTGCTGGTCCCACTGACCGGCCGGGGCTGGGCCGCCACCCTCTTCGTCGCGGGTTTCCTCGGGAGCGGGATGGGCCAGGTCATCTACGGCATCACCCAGATCACCTACCGGCAGTCCACCGTTCCCGCCCGGCTCCAGTGCCGGGTCAACGCCAGCATGCGGTTCCTGGTCATGGGTGCGCTTCCGCTCGGCGGGCTGCTCGGCGGCGCGCTCGGGGGCCTGCTCGGCGTCCGCCCCACCCTGTTCCTCATCGGGGTCGGGCTCACGCTGACGCCCATCCCGCTGTTGCTGTCCCCGCTGCGTCACGCCCGAGACGTGGACGACCTGCCCCCGCAGCCGAAAGCTCTCCTTGCGGCAGCCTCGACGAGCCCGGCGGCGACCACCGCTCCGGCGCGTCGCCGCGCCGGTGCCGCCGGTCGCGGCAGTGGCACCACCTGTCGTCCGCGCTACCCGGTTCGGGTCGGTCCGCGTAGAGCGGATCGGGGGCGGCCTCCGCGACGACGCCGCCCATGACATCGCCCGGTCGACGTAGGCGGGAAGCGGCGACGGGGTATCGACGCGCTCGTCCGCCGGCAAGCCGCCGGCGACGGCGCGGCGGTGACCCCGCGGCCGTCAGCCGGCGCGGTTCAAAGCACGCCTGTTGTTGCGCGCGCTCCCGTACTCGGGGACGCGGTCGCCGAGCATCCGGCGCACGGCGTCGAGTCCGGTCAGCGCCGCCCCGTAAGCGGTCACCTCCCGCTGGAAGTGCTCGACCTTGGCGTACCAGAACTTCAGCTCCGGGTTCATCCCCTTCGCGTTGATGTAGTTGACGATGTCGGCCTCGGGGGTGATGCCGTGGCGGGCGTAGCAGCGATCGAAGCGGGCCTTCGTCCGCTCGTACCTCTCGGTCATCGCGGTCAGGCTGGCTTCGGCCTCCAGCAGCCTGGCCTGCAGGTACTCCACGTAACCGCGAGGTACCGACGGGGCGGTGCGCGCCGACCGGGGCGCCGACACAGCGGCCATGGCGATCACCCGACCCGGCGGACGAGGCGTCCGTGCCACGTGCGGGAACCGGCGAACGCGAACGCCCGCCAGCTCCGGGCGCCGGGGCTGCGCAGCCCCCCGGCCAGCGCCTGCCATCGACGAACGGATCCATTCTGGAACACCATGACCGGCCGCCCTCCCTGGAACGCGATGATGGGGTCATCTCGCACCGCCGACGGGTCAGGCGGCACGTCAGCGGCGTCCGCCGAGGGCCGGGGTACCAGCCGGCGCGGATCGACGCGTGAGGCCGCTCGGGGCAGCACCGCCCTGACCCGCTGCAATGCAGTGACGTCCTTCTACCCCCGCCGGCGGCTGACTATGCATCTCCGTCACTGGGAGTCGACGGCAATGCGGCGTGCGACGGTTTCCGCCGCCGGCTCAGGCAGCCCGGGCAGGGGTAGCCGGTCGAACGATGGCGAGGAACAGGATCAGGGCACCGGCCTGGATGCCCGCCACCGTGATGATCACGGCGGTGATCGAGTAGTCGTAGATGGCGCCGGTGAGCAGCCCGCCGACCAGGGTCGCCGCACCCAGCCCGGCGGCGAAGATGCCGTAGGCGGTG
This sequence comes from Micromonospora sicca, assembly GCF_003172935.1. Classification (GTDB taxonomy): domain Bacteria; phylum Actinomycetota; class Actinomycetes; order Mycobacteriales; family Micromonosporaceae; genus Micromonospora; species Micromonospora sicca. The sequence continues at coordinate 12,495 of NZ_QGKS01000346.1, forward strand.
CCCCGCCGCGCGGCGGGGACGATGTCGGCGATGGTCGCCCGCATGGTGGATTCCTGGATGCCGAGCACCGCGCCCCAGGCCAGGGCCCCGGCGACCGCGGTGACCGGGGTGGTGGTGAAGGCGGCCAGCGGGATCAGGGCGGCCAGGACGGGTACGGCGGCCAGTACCCGGACGCCGGCCCGGTCGTACAGCCACCCGGAGGCCAGCGCGGCGACCGCGTCGACGCCCATCGCGGCGGCGTACACGACCGGGACCACCGCCACCGGTACGACGTGGCGGGTGGCGAGGTGGAAGCTGAGCACCCCGAAGGTGGCGTAGCCGGCCGTGGTCAGCACCGTGAACGCCAGATAGGTCCAGAACACTCGGGGCAGCCGGGCGCCCGGCGGGGCCGGCGCTGCGCCGGGTCGAGGGCCCGGCTCGAAGCGACCCGGGTCGGGCACGCCGGCGCGTAGCCACAGCAGCAGGAGCATCCCGGCCACGCCGGGCACGGCCAAGGTGAGGAACGCGGGCCGGTAGTCGTAAGCGGTGGCGGCCAGTACGGCGGCGACCAGCAACGGCCCGGCGACGCCGCCGGCCTGGTCGAGCGCCTCATGGACGGCGAAGCCCTTGCCGCGGCCCGTGGCCGCAGCGGCGTGGGAGAGCATGACATCCCTGGCCGGGCCGCGGATCGCCTTGCCGGCACGCTCCGCGATGAACAGCGCGGCAGCCAGCCACAACGCGGTGGTCAGCCCGAGGGCGGGCACGGCGACCATGGTCACGGCGTAGCCGACCAGGACGAGCGGCCAGTAGGCCCGGGTACGGTCCGCGAGGGGTCCGGTGCCCAGCCGTCCCGCCAGGGCGAACGCCTCCCCCACGCCGGTGACCAGCCCGACGAGGGTCGCGGACGCGCCGAAGGTGGCCAGGTAGGGGCCGATGACCGACCGGGCGCCCTCGTACACCACGTCCGACAGCAGGCTGACCACACCGAACGCGGTCACGAACCGCCACGGCGTCCACCTGATCGTGGGCGGGGCCTTCACCCTTGCAGTCTGGCCGACCGGCAGGCTGATCGGGCCTGGATCAGCCCAGCGGCCCCAGATCCTCGTCGTCGATCTGCGGTTCCGGACGCTCATCCGCCGGCGGGACGAATCCAACCTCCACGCCGGGGACCGGCTGTTGCTCTGGATGGAGCAGGCGCAGCGAGGCTTCGCCTCGTTCGCCCGCGAGCTGGGCGTCGGTCAGGTGCCGCCGGAACCGCGGGGCAGGGCGTCCGCGCCCCCGGGGCAGCGGCTCGTGGTCCGCCCACCGGCTCAACACCGCGCACGAGCGGACCGGGTCGCGGTCCGGGAGGACGGCCGCATCATCGAACTCGGCAGCCACGACGAGCTGGTCCCTGCCGGCGGCACTACGCCGCCCTCTGGCGCTCCTGGCCCGGCTGACCGCCCGACGCCGGGTCCGGTGCTCAACTGTTCTGTGGGAAGCCGAGGTTCACCCCACCGTGGGACGGGTCGAGCCACCGGCTGGTGACCACCTTGGACCTGACAAAAAAGTTCACCCCTTCCGGCCCGTACGCGTGTGCGTCACCGAACAGTGAGTCCTTCCAGCCACCGAAGGAGTAGTACGACACCGGAACCGGAATGGGGACGTTCACCCCGACCATGCCTACTTCGACCTGGTTCTGATAGCGGCGCGCCGCGCCGCCATCGTTGGTGAAGATTGCCGTGCCGTTGCCGTACGGGTTGGCGTTGACCAGCTCGACGGCGGCGTCGTAGCTGGGCACCCGCACCACCGAGAGCACCGGTCCGAAGATCTCGTCGGTGTAGATGGACATGTCGGTGTCGACGTGGTCGAAGAGGGTCGGCCCGAGCCAGAATCCGGCTTGCTCACCGTCGATCGGGTGGCCCCGCCCGTCGACCACCAGCTGCGCCCCCGCCGACCGGCCCGCGTCCAGGTAGGACAGCACCCGGTCGCGGTGGGCACCGGTGACCAGCGGTCCCATCTCGCAGCCCGGGCGACGGCCGTCGCCGACACGCAGCGCGGCCATCCGCTCGCCGATCTTGGCGACCAGCTCGTCACCGACGGGGTCGACGGCCACGACGGCGGAGACAGCCATGCACCGTTCACCGGCCGAGCCGAAGCCGGCCGAGACGGCGGCGTCCGCGGCGAGGTCGAGGTCGGCGTCGGGCAGTACGACCATGTGGTTCTTCGCCCCACCGAGCGCCTGCACCCGCTTCCCGTGGTGGGTGCCCGTCCGGTAGACGTGGCGGGCGATCGGGGTGGAGCCGACGAACGAGATGGCCTTCACGCTGGGGTGCTCGAGAATCCGATCGACCGCTTCCTTGTCGCCGTGCACGACATTGAGGACACCGTCCGGTAGCCCGGCCTCCGCGAAGAGCTCCGCCAGGAAGTTCGCCGACGACGGGTCCTTCTCGCTCGGTTTGAGCACCACGGTGTTGCCGCACGCGATCGCGTTGGGCACGAACCAGAGCGGCACCATCGCCGGGAAGTTGAACGGGGTGATCACGCCGACCACGCCGAGCGGCTGGCGGATGGAGTACACGTCCACCTGGGTCGAGGCGTTCTCGCTGAACCCGCCCTTCAGCGTCTGCGGGATCCCGCAGGCGAACTCGACGTTCTCCAGCCCGCGTTGGATCTCCCCCGCCGCGTCGGACAGCACCTTGCCGTGCTCGGCGGTGATGATCTGCGCGAGGTCGGACCGGCGGGCATGGAGGCGTTCCCGGAAGGAGAACATCACGTTCGTCCGGTGGGCGAGGGACGCGGTACGCCATCGGGAGAACGCCTCGCCGGCGGCGGCGACCGCTTCGTCGACGACCTCGGCGGTCGCGAAGTCGACCTGTCCGGCGACCTGGCCGGTGGCGGGGTCGTAGATGTCACCGGTGCGTTCGGCGACACCGTTCCACGGCTTGCCGCCGATCCAGTGCGTGGTCCTCATCTGAGTTGCGGCGTGAAACCCGGCCGTTCAGCGCCGGGGGCAACGCCGCTCCCCCCTCTCAATGCTCGGCTTACACAATGGACTGGCATGATGTGAGATATGGGTGAGGTGGTGAAGCGGGCGTACAAGTACCGCTTCTACCCAACCTTCGAGCAGGCCGACGTGCTCAACCGCACCTTCGGCTGCGTGCGCCTGGTCTACAACCGCGCCCTCGTCGAACGCACCCGCGTGTACGCCAACGAGCGCCGGTCGATGGCCTACGTCCAGTCGTCGGCGGCGCTCACCGAATGGAAGAAGTCCGAGGAGCTGGCGTTCCTCAACGAGGTGTCCAGCGTCCCGTTGCAGCAGGCGCTGCGGCATCTGCAAGCCGCGTTCGGGGCGTTTTTCGCCAAACGCGCCCGCTACCCCCGGTTCAAGTCGAAACGTAAGTCTCGGCCGTCGGCGGAGTACACCCGCTCGGCGTTTAGGTGGCGTGACGGGCGGCTCACCCTGGCGAAGATGACCCAACCGTTGAACATCGTGTGGTCCCGGCCCCTGCCCGACGGTGCGCAGCCGTCCACCGTCACAGTGTCCCGCGATGGGGTTGGGCGTTGGTTCATCTCCCTCCTGGTCGAGGACCCCACCGTCCAGTCTCTGCCGCCATCGGATCAGGCGGTCGGGATCGACGCCGGGATCACGTCGCTGGTGACGCTCTCCACCGGAAAAAAGATCACCAACCCACGCCATGAACGCGCCGACCGGCGCAGGCTTGCTAAGGCGCAGCGGGACCTCTGCCGCAAGGAGAAGGGCTCCAACAACCGGGCCAAGGCCCGGCTGAGGGTCGCTCGTGTCCACGCCCGCATCGCCGACCGCCGCCGCGACCACCTGCACAAGCTGACCACTCGACTCGTCCGCGAAAACCAAACGGTCGTGATCGAAGACCTCAACGTGCGCACCATGCTTCAAAACCACTCGCTGGCCCGCGCCATCTCCGACGCTGCATGGTCTGAGCTGCGGGGCATGCTGGAGTACAAGGCGCAGTGGTACGGCCGAACGGTGATCACCGTGGACCGCTGGTTTCCGTCGTCCAAGCTGTGCTCCGCGTGCGGGGCGCTGCAGCAATCGCTGCCGCTGTCCGTCCGGCAGTGGACCTGCCCCTGCGGCGCAGTCCACGACCGGGACATCAACGCGGCCCGCAACATCCTCGCCGCCGGGCTGGCGGAGAGGTAAAACGCCTGTGGAGCTGGTGTAAGACCTCAACGGAGACCTCCGGGCAGGCAATCGGCAGCGAAGCAGGAAACCACGCGGGCGACCGTGGGAATCCCCTCCCCTAAGGGAGGGGAGGAAGTCAACGCTGCTGCACCTCCTTGGCCACGGCCTCGATCGACTGGGTGAGGATCTCGAGTGCCTCCTCCGCCTCGGCCTGGGTCAGCGTCATCGGCGGCGCCAGGCGGATGACGTTGCCGTACAGGCCGCCCTTGCCGACGAGCAACCCCCGGTCCCGGGTTTCCTCCAGCAGCGCCACGGCGGCCGCCGGGTTGGGCTCGCCGTCGGGTCCGACGAGCTCCAGCGCGATCATCAGGCCCTTGCCGCGGACGTCACCGACCACGGGTTGCGCCGCGGCGACCGCGCGCAGGCCGTCGAGCACACGGCTGCCCAGCCTTTCGGCGTTGGCCTGGAGGTCGTGCTCCAGCAGGTAGTTCAGCGAGGCCAGAGCGCCGGTGGTGGCGAGCGGGTTGCCACCGAAGGTGGAGATGGAGTTGGCCCGCAGGCAGTCCGTGAGGTTGGCACGGGCGACGACGCCCCCGATGGCGAGGCCGTTGCCCAGGCCCTTGGCGAAGGTGATCGCGTCGGGCACGACGTCGTGCGCCTGGATGCCCCAGAAGTGCTCGCCGGTGCGGCCCCAGCCGGTCTGCACCTCGTCGGAGACGAGGAGGATGCCGTACTCGTCGAGCACCTTCTTGAACTCGCGGAACAACCCGTCGGGCGGGGTGGTGAAGCCACCGACCCCCTGGATCGGCTCGACGATCATGCAGGCGACGTCCCCCGCCGTGGTCGTTTCGATGACCTCGCGCAGGTCCGCCACGCAGGCCTTGATGTAGTCCGCGTCGGACAGTTCGCGGAAGGGGCTGCGGTAGCGGTAGCCGCCGTGCACCCAGCTCACCTTGATCGGGCTGAGGGCGCTGGCCGACCAGCCGCGGATGCCGGTGATCGCGACGGTGGCGAATGCGCGGCCGTGGTAGGAGTTGCGCAGGGCGAGCACCTGCTCGCTGCGGCGGTACTGGGTGGCGAGCATCAGCGCGGTCTCGTTCGCCTCGGTGCCCGAGTTGGTGAAGAACACCTTGGCGTCCGGGATGCCGGACAGCTCTGCGATCTTCTCCGCGAGTTCGACCTGCGACTTGATCAGATAGAGCGTGGACGAGTGCAGCACGCCGGTGTCGAGCTGCGAGCGAATCGCGTCGCTGATCTCGGCCACGTCGTAGCCGATGGCGTTGGTGAGAATGCCGGCGAAGAAGTCGAGGTAGGTTCGTCCCTCGCGATCGGTCACCCGGCGACCGTGCGCGCTGGCGATCTCGATCGGCTGCTCGTAGTACAGCGCCAGCCAGTTCGGCATCACGGACCGGTGTCTGGCCAGCAGCTCGCGGTGCGCCATCGCGTCCTCCCGTATCTCGCCCGTACGGCGAGTGTGGCGGCAATCGTTGTCCAACCGCTACGCACAACCTGTGCCGCTTCGGGGGCAACGGCATTACGTTCTGTGCAGTCCCTCCCACAGGAGGCCGCGATGTATCCCTCCGTCGCAGAAGCCATCGCGCTGCCGGTGATCCGGCGCGCGAAGCCGCAGGTGGTGGCCGGGTCGGCCGGCATGCAGGGCCGGGTCCGCTGGGTCCACGTGGCGGAGGTCGCCGACATCGCGCACCTGCTGCGCGGCGGAGAACTGGTGCTGACCACCGGAATCGCGCTGCCGGACGAGGCGGCGGCGCTGACGAGGTACGTGGCCGACCTGGCCGCGGTCCGCGCGGCGGGACTGGTGATCGAGTTGGTCCGGCGGTGGAGTGACGGGATACCGGAGGCGCTCGTGGCAGCGGCCGACCGGCACCGACTCCCCCTGATCACGCTCGCCGAGGAGACGAGGTTCGTGTCCGTCACCGAGGCGGTGGTGGCGCTGATCGTCGACGCGCAGCTCGCCGAGCTGCGGGCTGCCGAGCAGGTGCACGAGACGTTCACGTCGCTCACCGTGGCCGGGGCGGAGCCGGCCGAGGTGCTGCGCGAGGTGGCCAGGATCTCCGGACTGCCGGTGGTGCTGGAGACGCTGGGGCACGAGGTGCTCGCGTACGACGCGGCCGGGCAGAATCCCACCGAGCTGCTGGCCGACTGGGGTCAGCGGTCCCGGTCGATGGCCGCGCCGGAGCGGACCGCCTACGACGAGGAGTCCGGCTGGTTGGTCACGATGGTCGGCGCGCAGGGCGCGGACTGGGGCCGCCTGGTCCTGCTCTCGCCGGCTCCTCCGCCGCACCGGCACGTGGTGGTCGCCGAGCGGGCCGCGTCGGCGCTGGCGGTACATCGGCTCGTGGCACGCGATCGGGAGAGTCTGGAGCGGCAGACGCACCGGATGTTGCTCGCGCAACTGCTCGGTCAGGCGGTACCGCCGCCGGATCTGGCCGCCCGGGCGGCCGCGCTGGGCGTTGGCCTCGAGCGGCGGCAGCTGGTCGGGGTGGCGATCCGGCCCGCGACGGGGACGCCGCGCGCCCCTGCGCTGGCCTGGCAGGAGGTGTTGCGCGACCTGGCGGAGGCGACCGCGTTGGCCGCACGGCGGGTGGCCGTGCCCGCCCTGGTGGGGGTCGTGGACGACACGAGCGTTCGGGCGTTGTTGTCGCTGCCCGCGCAGGCCGGGGTCGACGCGGTACTGCGCCGGTTGGCCAGAGAGGTGCATCGTTCCGCGGCCGGTCCGGTGCTGGTGGCGGTCGGCACCACGGTGTCCCACGTCGCCGAGGTGCGCCGCAGCCTGGGCGAGGCCGCGCATGTGGCGGGGGCGGCCCTACGCTCCCCCGGCACGCAGCTCTACCACAAGCTGGACAATGTGCGCCTGCGCGGCCTGCTGCATCTGTTGCGGGAGGACGAGCGGGTCCGGGCATTCGCGGACCGCGAGTTGGGTCCGCTGTTGGCGCGGGACGCCAACCAGCGCACCCGGCTCGTGGAGCTGTTGCGCTGCTTCTGCGAGCAGGGCGGGAACAAGTCGGCGGCGGCAGCTGCCGCGCACCTGTCCCGGACGGCCTACTACCAGCAGCTGTCGCGGATCGCGCAGGTGCTCGGGGTGTCGCTGGAGGACCCGGAGTCGATGCTGTCGCTTTACGTCGCGCTTTTGGTGCACGAACTCGACGAGGCGTGACGGGTCAAGGGTCCAGCAGGAGTTGCGAATCGAGCCACCGCGCCGATTGACAGCTCGGTGCGGCCGTGCCGGTGGACACAGTGTGCCCTGATCACGGCAAGCGTGGACACTTTGCCGCTGCCCGTGGCGGGTCCGGGACACCCACCATTCCGAGATAAAGATCGAGCTGATCCGCCCCCACCCGCAGCACCCGCGCCGGTTGGCCGGCCACTGTTGCGGCAGCGCAACAGCGAGGTGAGCGATGGCCGTTGAACCCCTGCCCCCCGCCGAAACCACCGCGGTCGAGCCGGGCACACAGATCACCCATCCCGATGGCCGAGTCGAGCTGCGTGACTTCTCCACGATCGCCGGCAGCCCGTACTTCAACGAAGAGCTCGCCCCGGTACCCATCGAGAAGCGCACCTGGACCACGTACAACTTCGCGGCGCTGTGGATCGGCATGGCGCACAACATCCCCACCTACCTGCTCGCCGCCGGGCTCATCCAGCTCGGCATGAACTGGGTGCAGGCGTTCCTCACGATCACGCTGGGCAATCTGCTCGTCCTGATCCCGATGCTGTTGAACAGCCACGCGGGCACGAAGTACGGCATCCCGTTCCCGGTCTTCGCCCGCGCGTTCTACGGTGTGCGCGGCGCGAACCTCCCGGCCCTGCTCCGCGCCTTCATCGCGTGCGGCTGGTTCGGCATCCAGACCTGGATCGGCGGCGAGGCGATCTACGCCATCGCCGGCAAGCTGCTGGGCTCCTGGTGGGTCGACGCGGCGACGGTGATGGACCACCCGTGGACGCTGTGGGCCTCGTTCTTCCTGTTCTGGGCGATCGAGATGGCGATCATCTGGCGGGGCATGGACACCCTGCGGCGCTTCGAGAACTGGGCGGCGCCGTTCGTCATCGTGGTCGCCGTCGCCCTGCTGATCTGGGTGGTGGTCGAGGCGGGCGGGCTCGGCCCGATCCTGTCCGAGCCGTCGAAGCTGGGCTGGGGCGCCGACTTCTGGAAGCTGTTCGCGCCGTCGCTGATGGGGATGATCGCGTTCTGGGCGACGCTGTCGCTGAACATCCCCGACTTCACCCGGTTCGGCGGCAGTCAGCGGCAGCAGGCGTACGGCCAGGTCCTCGGTCTACCCACCACGATGTCGTTCTTCGCCCTCCTGTCGATCATGATCACCTCGGGCACGGCCGTGATCTACGGCGAGGCGATCTGGGACCCCATCCAGCTCGCGGCCAAGTTCGAGAACCCGCTGGTCGTCGCGCTCGGCCTGTTCACGGTCGTGGTCGCCACGCTGTCGGTGAACGTCGCGGCGAACACGGTCAGCCCGGCGTACGACTTCTCCAACGCCCTGCCCCGACTGATCAACTTCCGGACCGGCGGCCTGATCACCGGCGTGCTCGGCATCCTGATCCAGCCGTGGCGCCTGGTGCAGGACCCCAACATCTACATCTTCGTCTGGCTCGGGTTCTACGGCGGCCTGCTCGGCGCGGTCGCCGGCGTACTCATCGCCGGGTACTGGATCCGCTACCGCACCAGCCTCCAACTGCCGGCCCTCTACCGCCCCGAGGGCAGGTACTGGTTCTCCGGCGGGTGGAACTGGGCCGCCATCGTCGCCACCGTCGTCGGCGCGGTCCTCGCGGTGGGTGGCGCCTACTCCGCACCCGGCAAGGGGCCGTTCCCGTCCGACGGGCTCATCCCGTTCCTCAAGCCGCTCTACGACTACAGCTGGGTGGTCGGTCTGATCGGCGGGTTCCTCGTCTACCTGGCGCTGTCGATGCCGCGCACCTCGCACGCGAAGGGGGAGAAATGAGCAACATCATCCGAGCCGGGCTGGTGCAGCAGAAGTGGACCGGCGACAAGGAGTCGATGATCGCCAACGCGGTCGAGGCCATCCGCCGCGCCGCCTCGCAGGGCGCACAGGTGGTCTGCCTGCAGGAGTTGTTCTACGGCCCGTACTTCTGCCAGGTCCAGGACGCGGACTACTACTCCTACACCGAGGCGATCCCGGACGGGCCGACCACCGCGCTGATGCGCGAGGTCGCCGAGCAGCACGGCGTGGTGCTGATCGTGCCGATGTACGAGCAGGAACAGCCGGGCGTCTACTACAACACCGCCGCTGTGATCGACGCCGACGGCACCTACCTCGGCAAGCACCGCAAGAACCACATTCCGCAGGTGAAGGGGTTCTGGGAGAAGTTCTACTTCAGGCCGGGAAACCTCGGCTATCCGGTGTTCGACACCGCGGTCGGCCGCATCGGCGTCTACATCTGCTATGAGCGGCACTTCCCGGAGGGCTGGCGGGCTCTGGGCCTGGCCGGCGCGAAGATCGTCTTCAACCCCTCCGCCACAAGTCGCGGCCTGTCGGAGTATCTGTGGCGGCTGGAGCAGCCCGCGGCCGCGGTCGCCAACGAGTACTACGTCGGCGCGATCAACCGGGTCGGCGTGGAACCGTTGGGCGACAACGACTTCTACGGCCAGTCGTACTTCGTCGACCCGCGCGGGCAGTTGGTCGGCGACGCGGCGTCCGACACCGAGGACGAGGTCGTCGTTCGCGACCTGGACATGGACAAGCTGGCCGAGGTCCGTGACCTGTGGGCGTTCTACCGCGACCGGCGGCCCGACACGTACGAATCGCTGGTGACGCCATGAGCATCGTCATCCGGAACGGAACAGTCGTCAACGCCACCGGGGCGTACCCGGCCGACGTGCTGGTGGAGGGCGAGCGGATCGCGGCGCTTGCCGCGCCCGACTCAGGTCTGGCGCAGCAGTGGGCGTCCGGCGCCGAGCGCGTGATCGACGCCGCCGGGAAGTACGTGGTGCCGGGCGGCATCGACGGCCACACCCACATGGAGATGCCGTTCGGCGGGACATTCTCGGCGGACAATTTCGAGACCGGGACGATCGCGGCAGCCTGGGGCGGCACGACGACCATCGTGGACTTCGCCGTACAGGGCAAGGGAACGTCCCTGCTGTCCGCGCTGGACAAGTGGCACAGCAAGGCCGACGGTAACTGCGCGATCGACTACGGCTTCCACATGATCATTTCGGACGTCAACGACACGTCTCTCAAGGAGATGGAGGCCTGCATCGACGCGGGCGTCAACACGTTCAAGATGTTCATGGCCTATCCGGGTGTCTTCTACGCCACGGATGGGGAGATCCTGCGGGCGATGCAGAAGGCCCGGGACACCGGCTCGATGATCATGATGCACGCGGAGAACGGCATCGCCATTGACCAGCTCGTCGCGCAGGCACTCGCGAGCCAGCGCACCGACCCTGTGCAGCACGGGCTGACCCGGCCGCCGGAGCTGGAGGGCGAGGCCACCAACCGGGCCATCATGCTGGCCAAGGTCACCGGCTCGCCGCTGTACATCGTGCACCTGTCCGCCGCGCACGCCCTGGACGCGGTCACCCAGGCCCGCGACACCGGGCAGAACGTGTTCGCGGAGACCTGCCCGCAGTACCTGTTCCTGTCCCTGGACGATCTGGCCAAGCCGGACTTCGAGGGCGCGAAGTACGTCGCCTCTCCCCCGCTACGCCCGAAGGAGCACCAGGCGGAACTGTGGCGGGGCCTGCGCACCAACGACCTGTCGCTGGTGTCGACCGATCACTGCCCCTTCTGCTTCAAGGACCAGAAGGAGCTGGGCCGGGGCAACTTCTCCAAGATCCCGAACGGGATGCCGGGCGTCGAGCACCGGATGGACCTGCTCTATCAGGGCGTCGTGAAAGGCGAGATCACCCTGCCGCGCTGGGTGGAGATCAGCTCCACCACGCCCGCCAGGATGTTCGGCCTCTACCCGCGCAAGGGCGTCATCGCGCCCGGCGCGGACGCGGACCTCACGGTGTACGACCCGACGGCCAGGCAGACCATCTCGGCCAGCACCCACCACATGAACGTGGACTACTCCGCGTACGAGGGCATGGAGCTGACCGGGAAGGTCTCCACCGTGCTGTCCCGTGGTCGGGTCGTCGTCGACGACAACGCCTTCCATGGCGCGGCGGGACACGGCACGTTCCTCAAGCGCGATCTCAGTCAATACCTGGTCTGACCAAGGAGGGACCGTGGACTTCGGTGTCGTACTCCAGACTGACCCGCCGGCTCGCGACGTCGTGGCGGGTCTCACCGCCGCCGAGGACAACGGGTTCCGCTACGGGTGGACGTTCGACTCCTGCGTGTTGTGGCAGGAGCCGTTCGTCATCTATTCGCAGGTGCTCGCCGCGACCAAACACCTGATCGTCGGGCCGATGGTGACCAACCCGAGCACGCGCGACTGGTCGGTCACCGCGTCGCTCTTCGCCACCCTCAACGAGATGTTCGGCAACCGCACGGTGTGCGGGATCGGCCGCGGCGACTCGGCCCGGCGGGTCATCGGCCAACCGCCGGCGAGCTTGGCCACGCTGAGCGAGGCCATGCACGTGATCAAGGAGCTGGCCGAGGGCAACGAGGTCGAGCATCACGGCACGCCGGTGCGCATCCCGTGGGTGCGTGACGGCAGGCTGGAGATCTGGATGGCCGCGTACGGCCCGAAAGCGTTGCGGCTGGTAGGCGAGCAGGCCGACGGCTTCATCCTGCAGACGGCCGATCCCGACATCGCCCGGTGGACGATCGGTTCGGTACGCGACGCGGCCATCACCGCGGGCCGGGACCCCGACTCGATCACCATGTGTGTGGCCGCACCTGCGTACGTGGGCACGAATCTTGCGCACCAACGGGACCAGCTGCGCTGGTTCGGCGGCATGGTCGGCAACCACGTGGCCGACCTGGTCGCCCGCTACGGCGACTCCGGAGTCGTGCCGAAGGCGCTGACCGACTACATCAAGGGCCGCGAGGGTTACGACTATTCACACCACGGTCGCGCCGGCAATCCGTCCACCGACTTCGTACCCGACGAGATCGTCGACCGGTTCTGTCTGGTCGGACCCGAGTCGGCGCATGTCGATCGACTGCAGGAGCTCAAGGAGATCGGGGTCCACAACTTCGCCCTCTACCTCATGCACGACGACAAGGAGAAGACCCTCACCGCGTACGGCAAGGACGTGATCACGCAGGTCTGACGCGCCGGCTGCGCCGCCGCACAGGTCGGCGGCGCAGCCGGCGGAGCCACTCGCCAGCCGTGGCCGGCGCGGCCGGGTGGGTCAAGCCAGGCGGCGGTAGACCGGAATCTCGTCGATCGGCACCCTCCGGTGAACCTCGACCGGGCCACTGTGCCGCTCGCGGGTGAAGAAGTCCTCCCACTCCCCCGCCGGCAGCCACACCGGCCACGTCGTGACCCCGGGTTCGGTGACCGGGGCGACGAGCAGGTCGTCGCCGAGCTGCCACTGCTGCGGCCAGTCCCAGACCCGCTTGTCGTCGGGGTGGTCGAAGAAGAGCGGTCGCATCAATGGTTTTCCGGTCCGCACCGACCGCTCCGCCTGGTCCACGAGGTACGGCACGAGTTCCTCGCGCAGCCGGGCGAAGCGCCGGAAGACCTCCAGCACCCGCTGCTCGCCGGTGCGCTCGGCGATGTTCCACGGCGTACGGTCCACCGACGGGTCGCGATGGTGGTTGAACTCGGAGTGGTACTGCATGATCGGGGCGAAACAGGCGGCCGCCGCCGAACGCAGGTACAGCTCGGCGTCCGGGATGTCGCCGGAGAAGCCGGCCAGGTCCCAGCCCCAGAAGAAGATGCCGCCGACACCGGCGGTCAGGCCGGCGGTGATCGACGCCCGGTACGCCTCCCAGGTGGAGTCCTCGTCGCCGGCCCAGTGCGCGGGGAAGGCGGCGGACCCGGTGAAGCCGGCCCGGCTGAACGTCACGCCGTCGGTCCCCGCTGACCGCATCAGTTCGTGGTAGGCGGCCGCGTATCGCACCGGGAAGAGGTTGTTCCCCTCGTCGCCGCGTGATCCGTCGGAGTACCGCAGATCGTGACCCCACGGGTGCTCGCCACCGTCGGTCTTGAAGCCGTCGACGCCGAGCTCCTCGACCAGGTAGCGGCGCTTGTCCAGCCACCAACGCCGGGCCTCGGGGTTGGTCCAGTCGGGGAGCAGCGCGCCGGGGAACCACCAGCCGCGGTTGCGGTGCGGTGAGCCGTCGGCCTCCCGGACCGCGTAGCCGCGCGCGGCGAGCGTCGCGAGGTCAGCGGCGACCTGGCCGTCGTTGCCACGGTCGGTCGGGATCAGTGGGATCTGCCAGAGCAGCACCTTCACCCCGGCCTCGTGCAGCTCGTCGATCATCGCCTTCGGGTCGGGCCAGGCCCCGTCGGCTGGGAACTCGAAGTCGGCGAGGCGGTGCGGCGCGCCGTCGGGATGCACCTCGTAGCGCGCGTCGCGGAACGCCACGAAGGTCGCCTCGTCGCTCCAGGCCTCGATGACGACCGCCCCGGCCGGGATGTCCTCGGCGAGGCTGCGGCGCACCTCGGCCAGCACTCGGGCCTGCGTGTTCCACTCGTTCCCGCTCATCCACGGCCGGAACACCCAGGCCGGTGGCACGCTCGGCTGCCCGGTCTCGGCGAGGAACTCTCGCACGACCGTCGCCGGCTCGCCGGTGTACAGCCGCAGCGGCAGGACGGGCGTCGCCGGGTCGATCTCGGCCTCGACGAGGATGCGGTCCGGGCGGGAGGCGCCGACGTCGTACCAGGTCCGCCGGCTGGTCACCACATGGAAGCCCCAGCCGGCCTCCCCGCCGACGACCACCGCGAACGGCATCGGCAGGTAGCTGCGGTGTCCCTGCCGCTTGTACTGCTCGAACACCGTCGCGTCGAGCACCTGGCCGCGCTGGTCGAGCGCGTGGAACCGCTCACCGAAGCCGACCACGTGTTCACCCTCGGCCAGCCGCAACGCGAAGCGCACCCGCCGGGGTCCGTCGCTGCCGGTCAGCCACTCGACGCTGTCGGGGTCGAGGACGCCGGCGCCGTCGGGGTCCCGCTCCTCGAGCCGCCCGCCGTCGGGCTGCCAGGCCAGCGGCCGTACTCCGAAGACGTCCGTGCGGACGTCACCGCCCGCCGCGGTCCGGCCGGCGACGGCGTACGCGTCGTCCCCGCCCGCCGTGGCCCGGGCGATCCATGCCGTCCGGCCGCCGGTGTCCGGGGCGGCCGAGGCGGCGGAGGCCAGGTGACCCGCCGAGCCGGCCGGCGGGGCGGCGGGCGCACCGAAGTCGAGGGTCACCGTGGCCGGGTCGACCCGCTCGGCGGGCACCTGCGTGCCGTCGCCGAACTCGACCCGGACCTCGGTCACCTGCGGGTCGGTGAGCACCCGGATTTCGTACTCCTCGCCGCGCAGCGGATGCACCGGGACGCGCTGGTCCAGGTCGTACCGGTACGGGTGGCCGGTCCCGGCGGGGCGGTGGCTGATCAGGTGGTCATTCACAGTCCGACCTCCAGGGCGAGCGTGACGAACATGGCGTGCGACCACAGCAGGGGGGTGGCGACGGGCCCCCACCGCTCGGTCCACTCGGTGATGTGTCCGGGGCGCTGGGTGTTGCCGCTGACCTGCTCGGGCAGGTGGCCCTCGGGGGTGGCCTGGGCGGCGATCCAGTCCAGGCGGCCCAGCGCCGCCTCGGTCCGGCCGGTACGCGCCTCGTGCCAGCCCAGCCAGGCGGTGAGGATCAGCCACTCCCCGCCGCCGTAGAAGGTATCGCCGAGGTAGCGGTAGACGCCGCCGCGCAGCAGCTGGTCGCGTACCTGGTGGTAGGTGCGTTCGGCGACCGGGCCGCGCGGGTCGACCACCTCGAAGGGGGTGAGGCAGGCCAGCAGGCTGCCGTCGACGGCCGTGCCGCCCAGCCACTTGGTGAGGTGCCCGTCCGCGATGCCGTCGGTGGCGACGAGCGCCGCGAGCTTGTCGACCGTCGCAGCGGCGGCGGCACGGGCGGGGCCGAGCAGCGGCTCGCCGTGCGCGTCGCGGGCGTGGACGACGGCGCGCAGCCCGGCCAGCACCGCACCGAGCGTGGCGACGTGCCGGTGCTCGGCGTGCTCCTCCCACCAGTCGTAACAGGGCCGGTCGCCGAACGCGACCAGGTAGTCCACCGTGGACCCGATCGCGGGCCGGTACGCGTCGATCGGCCGCCCGTGCCGCGCCGTGTGCGTCACGAGTACCCACAGCCAGGTGCCGTACCCGTCGAGCTGAAAGTTCCACCAGGGCTCGTCACCGTCGCCGCCGTCGAGGGTGTACCGGGTCGGCAGCATCTCGTCGGCGCCGATCTCCTCGCCCCGGTCGGCCCGCGCGACAAGGTCGGCGATCCGGTCGGCGCGGGAGTCGATCACCGTGGCGCACCACCGGAGGAACCGGTCGGCGCTGTCCACCCGACCGGCCCGGCTCATGGCGTCGGCGATGAAGGCCCCGTCGCGCAGCCAGCTGTACCGGTAGACGGGGTAGTCGGGGCTGGCCGGGTAGGCGCCGGACGGATGCTGGTGGGCCTCGATGAGGGTGAGGCTGGACTCGACCAGCGTGCGCAGGTCGGACCGTGCGGCGGTCGGCACGGGGCTCCTCCAGGAGGTGTCGGTGTGGTCGCGCGGGGCGCGGCCGAGTGCGAAACGGCCGCGCCCCGCTCGGGTCGGTTACTTGATGAGGGCGGTGACCGCGGCCGCCGCGTCGTCGAGCGCCTGCTGCGGGGTGGCCTGGCCGGAGGCGGCCTTCTCCAGCGCCTGGGTGACGATGTCCTGCATCTTCGACTGCTGCGCGTCGAGCACCGGCGGGAGCGCGATGTCCGCCAGCGCGTCGAAGACGGCCTTGCGGTTGGCCGGCGGCGTCTTCTTCAGATAGCTGTCGAACGCGGCCTGGTCGCTGACCGCCGGCAGCTCCCAGTTGGAGCCGAGCCGGGTCTCCACGGCCTTCTGCGAGCTGCCGAGGAACCGGGCCCACTTCCAGGCCGCGGTGGCCTTCTTGGTCTTCGCGGACACCGCCGTGGCGTTCATGAACACCGCGTTGGCCTTCCGGGTGTTGCCGGGCTCGGTGACGATGTCGAAGTCCAGCCCGGCGGTGCCCGCGAGCTTGGAGATCTGCCAGATCCCGTTGTGCCACATGGCGAGCTTGCCGGACGTGAACAGGGCGGTGTCGTAGTCGGCCTTGCCGCCGATCTCGGCGACGGTGGGCTGCACCGTGCCCGGCTTGCTGAGCAGCCACTGCGCCGCCTCGAGGCCCTTGGCGTCGTTGAACGTCGCCTTCTTGCCGTCCTCGGAGAGGAACGAGCCGCCGTTCTGAGCGAGGGCCTTGTAGAACTCGTGGAAGGTGACCGGCTGGTAGTCGCCGTAGACGCCCTTGGCCTTGTTGGTCAGCTTCTCCGCCGCCGCCCGCTCGTCGGCCCAGGTCCAGTCCGCCGTGGGGTGGGCGACACCGGCCGCGTCGAAGAGCTTCTTGTTGTAGAAGAGCACCACGTCGGAGAACGTCGACGGCACCGCGTACAGCTTGCCCTTGAACTGGAAGGCTTCCCGCGCCTTCGGGTACAGCCGGTTCGCGTCGTAGTCCTGGTCGGCCTTGGCCCGCTCGTCGAGCGGCAGCAGGGCGCCGGCTCGGGCGTACGTCACGAAGTTCTCGTAGTTGAGCTCGAACGTGTCCGGCGCCGTGCCGCCGGCGATCGCCGTCTGCAGCTTCGTGAAGTAGTCGTCGTACGCGGCCGTCTGCACCTGCACGGTGATGCCCGGGTTCTGCTTCTCGAACTCGGCCTTGATCGCGTCGAGGTCCTTCAGGTGGTCCGGCGCGGCGGAGAAGGTGAAGTAGGTGACGGTGCCGGTGGCGCCGTCGTCCGCGCCGCCGGACGCGTCCTGCCCGCACGCGGCGAGCAGGCTCACCGCGGCGAGCGCTCCGGCGGCAGCTGCCAGGACTCGTCTTCTTGTGGTCATCGGATCTCTCCTCGGGGGGGTGCGGTGGGGGGCTAGGACTTGATTCCGGTGAAGGTGATGCCGCGCACGACGTAGCGCTGGGCGAAGACGTAGAGCGCGAGGATCGGCAGGACGGACATGGTGGAGCCGGCCATGACCACGTTCCAGGCGGTGCTGTACCGCCCCTGGAGCAGCGACAGGCCGACCGGCAGGGTCATGTGCGCCTCGGTCTGCGCGATGACCAGCGGCCAGAGGAACGCGTTCCAGCTGGACATGAAGGCGAAGACGGCGAAGGTGGCCAGCGCCGGGGCGACCAGCGGCAGCAGCACCTGGGCGAAGACCCGCAGGTGTCCGGCCCCGTCGACGTAGGCCGCCTCGTCCAACTCCATCGGCAGCGCCAGGAAGGCCTGCCGGAGCATGAACACGCCGAAGCTGGAGACGATCGTGGGCAGCAGCAGCCCGGCGTAGCTGTCGACCAGCCCGAGGTGGCGCATCTCGATGAACAGCGGGACGATGATCACCTGCATCGGGATCATCATCGTGGCGAGGTAGAGCACGAACACCGCGCCGCTGCCCCGGAACCGCAGCCGGCTGAACGCGTACGCGGCGGTGGCGCTGGTGAAGAGCTGAAGCAGGGTGGACACGACGGCGACGCCCACGCTGTTGGCGGCGAAGCGCCAGAACGGGAAGGCCTCGCCCAGCCGGCCGTAGGGCTCGATGGTGGGCGGATCGGGTAGCAGGGGCGCGTCCACCCGGGCGAGCTGCGGGTCGCCGGTGAGCGAGGTGATCAGCATCCACGCGAACGGCCCGAGCATCGCCACGGCGCCGAGCGTGAGCGCGAGATACCGCAGGATCTTCCTACTCATAGTGCACCCACCTGCGCTGAAGTCGGAGCTGGGCCAGGGTGACCAGGAGGATCACCGCGAAGAGCACGATGCTCATCGCCGAGGCGTAGCCGACCCGGCCGTACGAGAAGGCGTTGTTGACGATCTGCTCGACCACGACGCTGGACGCGCCACCCGGACCGCCCTCGGTCATCACCCACACCTGGTCGAAGACCTGGAAGCCGTTGATCAGGCTGATCACGGTGACGAAGAACAGCGACGGGGAGATCATCGGCAGGGTTATGCTGCGCAGCTTGCGCCACCAGCCGGCCCCGTCGAGGGCGGCGGCCTCCAGCAGGTCGCGCGGGATGGCCTGCAGGCCCGCGAGCAGGATCACCGCGACGAACCCGACGTCCTTCCAGACGGAGGCGAGCACCACCGAGGGCATCGCCCAGTCCGGGTCGGTCCACCACCCGGGTCCCGGCACGCCGAGCGCGCCGAGGATGCGGTTGACCAGCCCGTCGGCCGGATTGAGCAGCCACTTCCACAGCAGTGACACGGCGACCCAGCTGCTGATCACCGGCAGGAAGAAGGTGGCCCGGTAGAGGGTCATCGCGGGGAGCTTGGCGTCCAGCAGCAGTGCCACGGCGAGCCCGCAGACCAGCACCAGCGGCAGATAGCCGGCCAGATAGGCCAGGGTGTGGCCGAGCGCGGCATGGAACTCGGCGTCACCCAGCAGTTCGGTGTAGTTGTCCAACCCGACGAAGGTCGGCACGCCGATCAGGTTCCAGTCCTGCAGGCTCACCCAGGCCGTGCCGAGCATCGGGCCGATCCAGAAGCCCAGCAGCAGGAGCAGGCTGGGGGCGAGGAAACCGGCCGCCGCGACGGCCGTGCGCAACCGGCGGCGGGCGGCACCGGATCGGCGGACGCGCGGCGTCGGAGCGTTCGCCCGTGCCGTGGGGGCTGCGGTGGTGGCGGTACGTGGCTCGGTCACTGGGCCACCTCGGCACCGGGAAAGGCGGCCAGCCGCGCCCGGATGGCGTCGGCGTGCGGCTCGGCGTTCATCGTGAACGGCGCCCGGAGCACCAGGGCGGCCGCACCCAGCGCCCACTTCGTGTCGTCCCACGGGTCGACGTGCACGCTGACCCCGTCGGCCAGCGGCGGGAACATGCCGGCGCGCAGGGCGGTGAGGAATCCTTCGGCCAGGTGGGTCCAGGCCAGGGTCCCTTCGCCGCTGACCAGCACCGCCTGCGGGTCGAGCACGGTGGCCAGCCCGGCCGCGACGGTGCCGAGCCGGGCTCCGGCGGCACGGTAGACGGCCCGCGCCCCGGCGTGCCCGTTGTCGGCCGCCGCGCGCAGGTCGGCCGGACCGGCGTCCGGACCGACGGCACCCACCTCGCGCGCCTGTTCGACGAGCGCGCCGTCGCAGACGTACGTCTCGAGGCAGCCGCGCTTGCCGCAGTGGCAGGGCGGCCCGGCGGGATCGATCGGCAGGTGCCCGAGTTCACCGGCCGCGCCGTGCCCGCCGCGGCGCAGGTCACCACCGGAGACGACGGCCGCGCCGACACCCTGCCCGAGGGTGATGGTCAGAAAGTCGTCGTACGGCCGGCCCAGCCCGTACAGGTGCTCGTACGCCGCCAGGGTGTTGACGTCGTTGTCCACGAGCACCGGCACGTCGAGCAGCTGGCTCAGGTAGTCCCGCAGTGGCATGTGCCGCCAGCCCAGCAGCGGCGCCTCCACCAGTCCGGTACGGCTGTCGACGAAGCCGGGGACACCGAGCCCGATCCCGAGCAGTGGCGCGTCGTCGACGGCGGCCAGGTGCGGCGCGAGCAGCGCGGACAACGCTTCGAACGGGTTGACGGCGGCCTCGTCGAACGGTGCGGAGAACGTGTCGAGCAGGGTCCCGTCGAGGTCGGCGCGCACGCCGGTCAGCCGCCCGGCGGCGACCTTGACCCCGACCGCGTGCCCGGCCGGACCCACCACCGCGAGCAGCTCGCTCGGTCGGCCGCCCCGCGGGACGCCGTCGTCGACCTTGCGGATGACGCCGGCCTCGATCAGCGAGCGGGTGACCGCGGTGACGGTCGGCGGGCTCAGGCCCAGCCGGCGGGCGACGTCGGCGCGCGAGATCGGTCCGTGTCGGCCGATCAGGGCGAGCACGGCGACCCGGTTGACGTCCCGCAGGCGTGGACCCGAGGTCGCAGCCGTCATCGGAGCACTTCCTTCCACCAGTTAATTCGGCGTCCAAACAAAGAGTCTGAAGATTACTGGCGGATGTCAAGACCCGTGATCAGACCGGGATCGTTTCGCGATCGCAGCGGCCCCGGCGACAGATGGGGGTACGGTCGGCGCGGGGGCCGGTGGCCAGCCGCCCGGCCAGGGCGAACGCCTGGATCAGGGCGAGGGTTGAGCATCGCATGATCGACGGGTCACGCGAACCGCACTGTCACCTCTCCGATGCCCGGAAAGACGGCCCGCCAGGTGCCCGGACCCTGCACGCTCTGGTTGCAGAACGATCCCGTGATCACCCGTTGGCCGGCTTCGAGTCCGCGGCCGTACCGGTGCAGCAGCGCGCAGAGGCGCGACAGCGACAGGAACGGGTCGTCCATGGCATCGCCGGGGGTCCGGGTGGCGACCAGGGTGTCGTCGTGCCACAGTTCGGCCGTGGTCCCCGTGAGGGCGGACCGCACGGGCACCTCCGGGCCGACCACGATGCCCCAGTTGCCCAGGCCGTCGGCGATGGTGGTGGCGTCGTCCGCCTGCGCACTCAGCCGGCGTTCGTTCAGTTCGAACGCCGGCGCGACCGCCCGCACGGCGGACCTCGCGGCTGCCGGATCGATGTGGTCGCCGCGCAACGGCGCGCCGAGCACGAGGCACAGCTCCGGCTCCAGGTAGCACGACCTGATCCGGTCATGGCCGAGCACGTCCCCCGAGCCGAGCGTACGGCTCTCCAGGAGATATCCGAACGGCCGGAAGCCCTTCCCCATCACGTCTCGACGCGGGCCGGAGGTGAGTCCCACCTTCCAGCCGGCCAGTCGCTCGCCTGCGGCCACCAGCCGGTCGAGGACGGCCAACTGCAGGCCCAGTGCCTCGTGGACGTCGTGAGTGGCGGCGGTCGCGCCGGGGCCGGCGACGCCGTTCAGTCTCGCCTCGGCGAAGGCCCTCACCAGTTGCTCGTCGTACACGTCGTGTCCTCTGTCGGGTCTGCGGCGACCGGCTTTCACCGCCTTCGGCCGGCAACGGGAGCGGGGAGGGACGGACCGCCCGTCCCTCCCCGCTGCCGACGTCAGGCCGGCCGTCGGCAGATCGCCGAGTTGCGCCGGGCGCGGATCAGAGCCAGCCGGGCACGACGAAGATGAGCCACGTGACGATGGGGATGATCACCACCATGCTGAAGCCCCAGCGCATGAGGCCCTTGTAGACGTACTCCCGCTGTTCGTCGGTCGCGTTGGCGACGGTGAGCGCACCGCTCGTCGAGTACGGGCTCGAGTCGACGATGGACGACGAGAGCGCCAGAGCGGTGATCAGTCCGACCGCCCCGACGGCGTTGCTGCCGGTCAGGAACGGTACGGCGAGCGGAATCAGGGCGCCGAGGATGCCGGTCGTCGAGGCGAACGCGGACACCGCACCGCCGATGAAGCAGATGACGAGTGCGGCCATCAACGGGGCACCGATGGTGGCGACCTCCTGACCGAGCCAGTCGATCGTGCCGATGCTCTGCATGACGCCGACGTACATGACGATGCCGCAGACGAGCAGCACGGTGGGCCAGGCGACGTGGTTGACGGCGTTCTTGGCCGACTCCGGTGAGAGCAGGGTGAGGATCGCGGCCACGGTGACGGCGACCATGCCGACGTTGAGGTCGAAGAAGAGCGCGGCGACGGCGAGGCCCAGCAGCCCGATCACCGTCATCATCCGGTCCCGGTCCAGCCTGAGCGGCGCCTCCGCCTCGGCCGGCACGGTCGTGGTGGTGGTGGCGGCTCCCCCCGACGACCTGGTCGCCTGGGCGGGCACGGGCGAAGGGGCCGACCCCGCGGCGACCGCGACGGCGCCGCCGGCCGGACGGGCGCTGGCAGCGTCTTCGTCGGCGAGGCTGACGCCGGAGTCCGAGGCTCCCTCCGTGGCGGGGTCGGCGGCCGGCTCCGCGCGCCGGTCCCTCGTCGTACCGGTGCGGGTGGCGCTGACCAGGTCCGCTTCGTCGATTGTGCCGGTGCCGGTGTCGAGGGCCCGGCGGGTGAGCAGTTCGCGGCCGCCCCACATGAAGTACGCGACGAGGCTGATGGCGAGGTTGACGAGGAACGAGGCCAGGAAGAGCAGGGTCGGGTTGCCCGGCAGCCCCGCCTTCTCGACCACACCGTTGGTGATGCTGCCGAAGATGCTGATCGGCGAGAAGCCGCCGGCACTGGCCCCGTTGATGATCAGCAGGCCCATCATGAGCGGGTTGATCTTGTACCGCCTCGCGAAGCCCAAGCCGATCGGGGCGATGATCGCCACCGCCGCCGGGACCACGGCCCCGATCGCGGTGAGGCAGGCGGTCACCAGGAACATGATCCACGGGATCAGGCCGACCCGGCCGCCGACCAGTCGGACCGCGGTCTGGATGAGCCAGTCGACCGTGCCGTTGGCCTTCGCGATGGCGAACAGGTACGTGACGCCGACGAGGATGACGAACAGATCGCCAGGGAAACCGGCGAAGACGGCATCGGTCTTCTCGCCAAGGTCCTCCCCGTCGAGGACAGAGATGCCGACGATGAAGGCGGCGACGATCGCGAGCGCGCCGAGGTTCACCGGTCGGATCGTGGCTATCACGAAGATGAGGGCTAGGACGAGGATCGAGACGAGCTCTACCGACATGGGAGCCTCCCGGGTGAGGGGTCGGAGGTCAGCGGGATGGTGGGGCAGGAGCCGTGCCAGCCGGCAACTCGGTCTACTTCGGGCGGTGCGCCGTCTGCCTCCCTCGGACTCGAGCAGGCAGATGTCCGTCCCGCTTGGACGGGCGGAGAAGACATCTGGACGGACGCGTCCCAGTGGCGGGAACCGGGGGCTGCACCCGCCGCGGCACGGACCGCATAACACGGACCTGTTTCCGCAATGCGAAAATCAAATTTCGTTCTCGGGAGTATGTGCTATGTCACATCGACCGTCAAGACCACCGACCGGTCGGCCCGTGAACCCGTCCAGCCGGGACAGACCGCGGCGGCCCGCCGGACGGTCGGATGCTTGCGCTCTCCCGGCCGTTCGTTGATACGGTCTCCGTTATGCGGTAGACAACTTCCGCATGGCGGACTTTGTTACCTGAGAGGCAGCCTCGGTATGACCCCCACCGGCCGTCACTTCCTCCAGATCCCGGGCCCCACCAACACGCCGGACCGGGTGCTACGCGCCATGGCCGCGCCCACCATCGACCACCGCGGCCCCCAGTTCGCCGAGCTCGCACTGGAGGTGCTCGAGGCCGTCAAGCCGGTCTTCGGCACCACGCAGCCCGTCGTCATCTATCCGGCGTCGGGCACCGGCGCCTGGGAGGCTGCCCTGGCCAACACCCTCAGTCCCGGGGACCGCGTGGTGTGCTTCGAGACGGGCCACTTCGCGACGTTGTGGCGGGAGATGGCGCGCAGACTCGACCTCGAGGTCGACCTCGTGCCCGGCGACTGGCGGCACGGCGTCGACCCGCAGACGGTCGCCGACAAGCTGCGCGACGACA
The DNA here is from genome assembly GCF_003172935.1 of Micromonospora sicca. GTDB lineage: Bacteria > Actinomycetota > Actinomycetes > Mycobacteriales > Micromonosporaceae > Micromonospora > Micromonospora sicca. The sequence continues at coordinate 36,094 of NZ_QGKS01000346.1, forward strand.
CCGGCCACCGCATCAGGGCCGTCCTGGTCGTACACAACGAGACCTCGACCGGCGTGACTAGCCGGGTCGCCGAGGTGCGGAAGGCGATCGACTCGACCGGCCACCCGGCACTGCTGCTCGTCGACACCATCTCGTCGCTGGGATCCATCGAGTACCAGCACGACGCGTGGGGCGTCGACGTCACGGTGGCCGGCTCCCAGAAGGGGCTGATGCTGCCGCCCGGGCTCAGCTTCAACGCGGTCAGCCAGAAGGCACTGGACGCGTCGAAGAGCGCGCGGCTGCACCGGTCGTTCTGGGACTGGCAGCCGATCATCGAGGCCAACAAGCGCGGCTTCTTCCCCTACACGCCGGCCACCAACCTGCTCTATGGGCTGCGGGAGGCGCTGCGCATGCTCGACGAGGAAGGCCTGGCCAACGTGTACGCCCGCCACCAGCGGCACGCCGAGGCGACCCGACTGGCGGTCCGCGGCTGGGGCCTCGAGGTGCTCTGCGCGGACGAGCGCGAGCATTCGGGATCGCTGACCGGCGTCATCGTCCCCGACGGGTACGACGCCGACAAGATCCGTGCCGTCATCCTGGACCGGTACAACATGTCGCTGGGCGCCGGTCTCGGCAAGCTCGCCGGACGGATCTTCCGGATCGGCCATCTGGGTGACTTCAACGACCTGATGCTCGCGGGCACCCTCGCCGGCGTTCAGCTGGGCCTCGTCGCGGCCGGGGTTCCGATCGACACCACCGGGATCAACGCGGCCCTCGACCGCCTGCAACGCCCCTGAGCCGCCCCGGATCTCGCCCTCGCCCGGTCCACAGAGGAGGCCAGTAACCGTGACCATCAGTGACGATCGCGTCGACCGGGACGTCGAGGAGCTCGGCCGGGACCTTGCCCGGGACCTCGAGCGCGCCCTCGACGGCGAGACCGGCTTCGACGCGTACACCCGCCATCTGTTCTCCCGGGACGCGAGCATGTACGCCATCCAACCGATCGGCGTGGTGTTCCCGCGGCACGCGGACGACGTCGCGGCGGCCGTCTCACTGGCCGGGAGGTACGGCGTACCGGTGGTCCCACGCGGCGGTGGCACGAGCCTCGCCGGGCAGACGATCGGCCCCGGCCTGGTGCTCGACCTGTCCCGGCACATGCACCGCATCCTGGACATCGACGCGGCCGCCCGGGTGGCGCGGGTGCAACCCGGAGTCGTGCAGGACCAGCTCAACCGTGCGGCCGCCGCGCACGGCCTGATGTTCGGGCCGGACACGTCCACCAGCAACCGCGCCACCATCGGTGGGATGCTCGGCAACAACTCCGCCGGCAGCGGGTCCGTCCGCTACGGGATGACGATCGATCACATCCGCGAACTCGACGTCGTGCTCGCCGACGCCTCCCGGGCCCGCTTCGCCCCGCTGGATCCGGCGGAGCGGACCCGTCGCGCCGCCCTGCGGACGCTGGAGGGGAGCCTCTACCGGCAGTTGCCGCACCTGCTGGAGACGTATGCGGGCGCCATCTCGAAGGACTTCCCGGCGTACTGGCGACGGGCCTGCGGCTACCGCCTGGACCGGCTCGCCGGCGACCCGTCGTTCAACCTCGCCCCGTTCGTCGTCGGGTCGGAGGGAACCCTCGTGATCGCGACCGAGGCCCTCGTGGACCTCGTGCCCAAGCCACGCCGGACGGTGATCGCGGTCGGCCACTTCACGTCGGTCCTCGGCGCCATCGAGGCGACCGAGGACGCCCTGGCCTGCGACCCGGCGGCGGTCGAGATGATGGACCGCACCATCCTCGACCTGTCCCGACAGAAGATCGAGTACGCCGACCTCGGGCGGACCCTCGAAGGCGACCCCGAGGCGCTGCTCTTCGTCTCCTTCAGCGGGGACGACGAGCGCCAACTCGTCGGTCAGCTCGATCGCCTGGCCGCGCTGTGGAGCAGGCACGGCCACGGGTATCACACGCTGCGCGCCGAGACGGCCCAGCAGCAGGCCCCGTTGCTCAAGGTGCGCAAGTCCAGCCTCGGCCTGCTGATGGCCGCCGGCAGCGGGACCCGGCGTCCGCTCGCGTTCGTCGAGGACACCGCGGTCGACCCGAAGCACCTCGCCGACTACACCAGACGCTTCCGGGAGGTGCTCGACCGACACGGCCTCCAGGCCGGCTTCTACGGGCACTGCTCGGTCGGTTGCCTGCACATCCGGCCGTTCGTGGACGTCAGCAGACCCGAGCAGGTCCGCGCGATGCGCGCGGTCGCGGAAGAGATCAAGGATCTTGTCCGGGAGTACGGCGGGGTCAACTCCAGCGAGCACGGCGACGGCCTGGCCCGCAGCGAGTTCAACCGGGAGATCTTCGGCGAAGAGCTGTACGAGGCGATGCGCACCGTCAAGGGCATCTTCGACCCGGAGAATCTCATGAACCCGGGCAAGATCGTCGACGCCCCGTCGATGACCGAGAACCTGCGTGACGCCGCGCTCCCCCCGGCGCCGCCGATCAGGACGCGGTTGACCTTCGACGTTGTCGGGGGCATGCGGGGGGCCGCGGACCGGTGCATGAACATCGGGCTGTGCCGCAAGAGCGAGACCGGTGCCATGTGTCCGTCGTACATGGCGACCCGGCAGGAGGAGCATGCCACCCGGGGACGGGCGAACGCACTGGTCAAGGCGCTCTCCGAGCCGGACCCCGCGGCGGCGCTCGGTGACGAGCGGCTGCACGAGATCCTCGACCTGTGTCTGATGTGCAAGGCGTGCAAGAGCGAGTGTCCGCTCGGGGTGGACATGGCGTCGCTCAAGGCCGAGGCCCTCGCACAGCACCACGACGTCCACGGCGTACCGCTGCGCTCGCGGCTCTTCGGCGCCATCCGGCTGCTCAACCGCCTTGGCTCGGCCGTGGCGCCGCTGTCCAACCTGCCCGGCCGTGTCCGGCCGCTGCGCGGGCTGATGGACCGAGCCGCCGGCATCACGCCGAACCGTCCGCTGCCCGCCTTCCAACGGCGCAACCTCGTCCGCTGGTTCCGCCGCCACGCCCGCTCGGTGGACGGGACGCCACCGCTGGGCGAGGTGACCCTGCTCGCCGACTCCTTCACCACCTTCACGGAGCCGGGAATCGGTCGGGCAGCGGTGGAGCTGCTGGAAGCCGCCGGCTGGACGGTCCGGCTGGAGAGCGGGGGATGTTGCGGTCGCGCCAGCTTCTCCAAGGGCCTGCTCGACGACGCCAGAAGGAAGGCAGGGTCGCTGGCCAGAAGGTTGGTCCGCTCGTCGACGCCCGGATCTCCGATCGTCGGGTGCGAGCCCTCGTGCATCCTGACCCTGCGCGACGAACACCGGCAACTGCTTCCCGACGACCCTGACGTGCGGGATGTCTCCGGCCGGGTGCGTCAGGTCGAGGAACTGCTGGTCGAGGCCATCGACTCCGGCCGGCTGCGGCTCGCCGAGTCGGAGCTGTCCGGCCGACGCATCCTCTACCACGGGCACTGCCATCAGAAGGCCGAGGTCGGTACGGCCGCCACCGTGGCGTTGCTGCGCCGCATCCCCGGCGTCGAGGTGGTCGAGCTGGACGCCGGATGCTGCGGGATGGCGGGTTCGTTCGGGTTCGAGTCCGAGCACTACGAGCTGTCGATGGCGGTGGGCAACGACCGGCTCTTTCCGGCCGTCCGGGCGGAGCCGGCCGACACCGTGGTGGCTGCCACCGGCGTGTCCTGCCGTCAGCAGATCCGGCACGGCACGCAGCGGGTCGCCCGGCATCCACTCGAGCTGGTCCGCCAGTCGTTGGCCGCGAGCTGACCATCGGCAGCCGCTGACCCAGGTGCCGGCCGATGACCGGAGGGTGGGCGCAACGGCGCGTTCCCGGTGCGGCCCCGGCGGCGCTGCTGTCGCAGCCCCGCCGGGGTTCAGCTGCTGCTCATGCTTACTTCTCGGAGGAAACCTGGTACGCGGGAAGGGTGAGGAAGTCGGCATAGTCGTCGGCCAGAGCGACCTCGAGGACCAGCTTCCGGGCCTGGGCGAACCGCTCCTCGTCGAACTGCTCCTTCCCCAGGGCGTCGCAGATCTTGGCCAGCTCCTTGTCGAGAATGCGCTCGACCAGCTCGCCCGTGACGGTCGTACCGGTGTCGAGCTCGACGTCGTTGTGCACCCACTGCCAGATCTGCGACCGGGCGATCTCGGCGGTCGCCGCGTCCTCCATCAAATTGTTGATGGCCACCGCGCCGTTGCCGGCCAACCACGAGGCGAGGTACTGCACCGCGACGCTGATGTTGTTGCGCAGCCCGGCCTCGGTGACGGCGCCGGGGGTGCTTCGCACGTCGAGCAACTGGTCCGCGGTGACCGAGACCTCCTCGCGCAGCCGGTCGAGCTGGTTCGGCCGGCCGCCGAGCACCCGGTCGAAGACCTCCTGGCAGATGGGCACCAGGTCGGGGTGCGCGACCCACGAACCGTCGAAGCCGTCGCCGGCCTCCCGCTCCTTGTCCTCGCGGACCTTCGCCAGCGCCAGCTGGTTGACCTGCGGATCACGTCGGCTGGGGATGAAGGCCGCCATCCCGCCGATCGCGAACGCCCCGCGCTTGTGGCAGGTGCGCACCAGCAGTTCGGTGTAGGCGCGCATGAAGGGGGCCGTCATCGTCACCGAGTTCCGGTCCGGCAGCACGAAGTCGGCGCCGGAGTCGCGGAAGTACTTGATGATGCTGAACAGGTAGTCCCACCGGCCGGCGTTGAGGCCCGACGCGTGCTCCCGCAGCTCGTAGAGGATCTCCTCCATCTCGAACGCCGCCGGCATCGTCTCGATCAGCACGGTCGCGCGGATCGTGCCGTGGGCGATGCCGAGCCGCTGCTGCGCGAAGGTGAACACCTCGTTCCACAGCCGCGCCTCGAGGTGGCTCTCCATCTTCGGCAGGTAGAAGTACGGGCCACTGCCCCGGCGCAGGAGTTCCTCGGCGTTGTGGAAGAAGTACAGGCCGAAGTCGACCAGGGCGCCCACGACCGGCCTGCCGTCGACGAGCAGATGGCTCTCGTCGAAGTGCCAGCCGCGCGGTCGCACCACGATCGTCGCGAGTCGCCCGTCCTCGCGCAGCGCGTACTCCCGGCCGTCCGGGGAGGCGAAGGAGATCGCCCGGCGCACCGCGTCGTACAGGTTGATCTGCCCGCCCACGACGTTGCCCCAGTGGGGCGTGTTCGCGTCCTCGAGATCGGCGAGCCAGACCCGGGCGCCGGAGTTGAGAGCGTTGATCGTCATCTTGCGCTCGGTCGGTCCGGTGATCTCCACCCGGCGGTCCCGCAGGTCGCCAGGGGCTGGAGCGACGGTCCACGCGGTCTCCCGCACCTCCCGCGTCTCGGGCAGGAAGTCGAACCGGTGGCTGCGGGCGACGGCGTCCCGGCGCTGGCGGCGCAGGTCGAGCAACTCGTCGCGGCGGACGCCGAACAGCTCCTGCAGCTCTGCGACGAAGGCCAGCGCCTCGGGGGTGAGAATCTCGTCGCCGCGCGCCACCGGGCCGCCGGTCACGTCGATCTCGGGCATCCGGATCACCTTCTCCTGTCTCCCGCGGCCGATCTGGCCGAAGTCTTCGGCGCGGCACGAGCCGACCCCGCCGGGCGCCGATCCGCGCCCTTCATCATTGTGGATAATAATTTCCGCTTTACGGAAGTCAAGGGGAAGGTCGCGCGGAGGAGCCCCGGTCACGCCGGATAGACTTCTGCGATGCGGAAACAGCGCCGCGTGGCCGGTGACCCTCCCAGGCGCATCCGGGCGAAGGAGGATCTGAGTGACCGAGTCGAACCTGGACCTGGCTGGCGACGGCCCGCAGCCGAAAGGTCGGGTGCCCGGTGGCGTCCAGTCGCTGGAAAGAGCCTTCGAGCTGCTCGAAATCATGGCGGACGCCGGAGGCGTGATCGGACTGTCCCGGCTCGCCCAGGAGTCCGGGCTTGCGCTGCCCACCATCCACCGGCTGATCCGTACCCTGGTCGACCTCGGCTACGTCCGCCAGGAGCCGTCCCGGCAGTACTCCCTGGGCCCCCGCCTGATCCGGCTCGGCGACAGCGCGAGCCACCTGCTGGGCACCTGGTCCCGGCCGTACCTGTCCCGACTCGTCGACGCCCTCGGCGAGAGCGCGAACCTCGCGATGCTGGACGGTGATCGCGTCGTGTACGTGGCGCAGGTCCAGTCCAGGCAGTCGATGCGGATGTTCACCGAGGTCGGACGGCGCGTCTACCCGCACTGCACAGCCGTGGGCAAGGCCCTGCTCGCCCACCTGTCGCCGAGCGACGTGCATACGCTCCTCGAGCGCACCGGCATGCCGGCCCAGACCGAGCACACCATCACCGAACCACGCCGGTTCGCCGAGGAGATCGACCGGGTACGGGCCCAGGGCTACGCCATGGACGACGGCGAGCAGGAGATCGGCGTGCGCTGTGTCGCCGTACCGGTGCTCGGTATCGCGAACCGGCTGGCCGTCTCGGTCTCCGGGCCGGCGCCACGCATGACGCCCGACGTGGTCGAGCGGGCCGTACCGCTGCTGCGTCAGGCCGCCGAGGACCTGGCCGACGAACTCAGCGTTCCCCGTTCCGCGGGACCGGATCGCATCGCCGGCTGACGCCCGGCCCGGTTGTCAGAGCAGGGCTGTCGCCGCGGCGTGCGCGCGGGCCCGCTCGAGGTACCCCGCGGCGTCGCGCACGATGCCCACGCGTTCCGCCTCGGAAAGGTGACGCCGCACCCGCGCGGGCAGACCCGCGACCAGCGAGCCGGGCGGGACCACCGCCCCCTCCAGCACGACCGCGCCGGCGGCGACCAGTGAGCCGGAGCCGATCCGGGCGCCGTTGAGGACGACGGCTCCCATGCCGATCAGGACGTCGTCCTCGATGGTGCAGCCGTGCAGCACGGCGCGGTGCCCGACGGAGACCCCCGAACCCACCACTGTCGGAAAGTCCGGGTCGGCGTGCACGACGCAACCGTCCTGGATGTTGCTGCCGGCGCCGATGCTGATGTCCTCGGTGTCGGCGCGCAGCACGCAGCCGTACCAGACGCTGGCACCGGCCGCCAGCCGGACGGAGCCGACGATGGTGCAGCCCGGCGCCGCCCAGGCCTCGGGATGGATGTTCGGCGTGCGGTCACCGAAGTGGACGACCAGCGCTTGAGTGCTCACGATCGGGGCGCCTCCAGTCCAAGGGCAGTGTCGGAGCGGGACCGGCCGAGCCGTTCCAGCCAGGCCTCCGCCTCGGCCGAGCGGCCGCTGAGCGAGTGGCCGAGTTCGAGGACGAAGGTGTGCTGCCCATGGTCGGTGAGCATCTCGAGGACCTCCTGCGGATTCCCGCGCTCCAGGGTCGCCAGGATCGCGCGGTGCCGTTCGACGATTCCCCACAGCCCCTCGCCGGCCACCCTGGCCCGCTGGTTCATGCCCATGCAGAGCCGCATCTGCAGAGACAGGGAGCGGTAGGACTCCTCGAGCCGGCGGTGGCCGGCCAACCCCACCACGGCCAGATGGAAGTCGAACGCGCGATCCGTGACCGTCGCGGCGTCGCCGGCCCGGGCGGCGTCCTCCAGGTCACGTAGCGCCGCCCGGCAGCGCTCGAGACGATCCGGCGATCGCACGGGTACGCCGAGCTCGACCGCCATCCGCTCAAGCTGATCGCGGAGCGTGAAGATCTCGTACACGTCGTGCAGGTTGATCGGGACGACGATCACCCCGCGCCGGGGCTGCTGGACGAGCAGGCCCTCCTGCTCCAGCACGCGCAACGCCTCGCGCAACGGCGGCCGGGACACACCGAGCTGGTGGGTGAGCTGGTTCTCCACCACGCGGTCACCCGGCTGCAACTCGCCGGTGAGGATCATCTTCCGCACGGCGTCCGCGGCGAGCCGCGCCATGCTCGGCGGAGGCGCGATCCGGCGGGCCGCCTCGTCCGGCATCGTCACCGTCGTCCTCTCCGCCATCGGAACTCCTCGCCACGGGCCTTGTCTTCTGTAGACAACGGTGAACTCTACCGGTAGCTTTCCCATCCGAACACCCTGTGCTCTCCCGTGCGGCACGGGTTGTCCCGCGATCACGTACCGGCGCCGATCACCCGGAGGCAGGTCGATGACCAACGAACGCACGCCGCCCCTGACCGGAGTGACCGTGTTGGAGATCGGGGCGTTCATGGCGGCGCCGTTCGCCGCCCTGCAACTCGCCGACCTCGGGGCGAAGGTCATCAAGGTCGAGCACTCGACCGGCGGTGACCCCGTACGCCAGACCGGTCCGTTCCTCGGGACGGAGAGCTCGCCGTTCGTGCGCATCAACCGCAACAAGCGCTCGGTCGCCCTGGACCTCAAGTCGCCGGACGCGCGGTCGGCGTTCCTCCGACTGGTCGAGCGGGCCGACGTCCTCGTCGAGAACCTCCGCCCCGGCGCCATGCGCCGTCTCGGTCTCGGTTACCAGGACCTGCGGGAGATCAACCCCCGCCTGGTGTACGCCTCCGGCTCCGGCTGGGGGCAGGACGGGCCGCTCGCGAATCTGCCGGGGTTGGACATCATGGCGCAGGCGCGTAGCGGGCTGATGAGCATCACCGGCCACCCCGGCGGTCCACCGGCGAAGGTGGGCGTGCCGATCTGCGACCTGGTCTGCGGCCTCTACCTGGCGCTCGCGGTCACCGCCGCGCTCAGGGAACGGGACCGCTCCGGAACGGGGCAGCACATCGACGTTTCGCTGTTCGAGGCCGGGGTGTCCTTCGCCGTCTGGGAGGCGGGAAAGTACTTCGCAACCGGCGAGGTGGGTGGCCCGATGGGCTCGGCGCACCAGAGCAACGCTCCGTACCAGGCGGTGCACAGCAGCGACGGCTACGTGACGATCGGCGCCACCACCCCCCGCAACTGGCAGGCGTTCTGTGACGCCCTCGGGCTGACCCGGCTGCTCGCGGACCCGCGCTACGCGGACGCGTTCTCCCGGCTGGAGAACCGCGCGGAGCTGATCAAGAGCATCGAAACCGTGACGAGCACGATGAGCACGGCGGAGATCATCGAGCGGCTCAACAAGGCCGGCGTGCCGTGCGCCCCGATCGCCGACTACGGCGAGGTCTTCACCGACGAGCACCTCGCGGCCCGCGGCTTCTTCTGGGACGCCCCGCACCCGACCCTGGGGTCGGTGCGCCAACTCGGCTCGCCGATGCGCATGTCCGAGACCCCGGTTCAGCGCGCGGGCGCGGGTCCCGTCCTCGGCGCCGACACCCGGGAGGTGCTGCTCGCCGCCGGTTGCAGCGCGGCGGAGATCGATCACCTCGTCGCCTCCGGCGCCGCCCTGGCCGACGACGTCGGCGGCGCCACGACCACGAGCTCCGCCACGACAACGACGACCAGGAGGTAGGCAATGCCCTCGTCGCCCGATTCCCGCTCCGAGGTCCTGGTGGAAAAGCAGGGCCCGGCCCTCGCCGTGACCTTCAACCGACCCCGGCAGCGCAACGCGATGACGTGGGCGATGTACGACGGCCTGTACCAGGCGTGTGAACGGGCCGACGCGGACGACGATGTGCGGGTGCTCGTGCTGCGCGGGGCGGGCGAGGACGCCTTCGTCGCCGGCACCGACATCAGACAGTTCGCGGACTTCACCGGCGGCGCCGACGGGGTCGAATACGAGCGGAAGATCACGCGGGTGCTGGACCGGCTGGAGGACGTCAACGTGCCGACGGTCGCGGCCATCCGTGGCTACTGCGTCGGCGCGGGCCTGGCGATCGCCGCCGTGTGCGACCTACGACTTGCCACCCCCGACGCGCGGTTCGGGATCCCCATCGCCAGGACCCTGGGAAACTGCCTGTCGATGCCCACCTATGCGCTGCTGCTGCACCACCTCGGGCCGGCCCGTACCCTGGATCTGCTGCTCAACGCGAAGTTCTACTCCGGTCGGGAGGCGCACGCGGCGGGCTTCGTGGCCGAGTCCACGGAGGATCTCGACAAGGCCGTCCAGCAGACCGTCGACCGCCTGGCCGGGCATGCCCCGCTGACCATGTGGGCGACGAAGGAGGCGATCCGACGGCTACGCCGGAGCCGCGCCGACGGCGACGACATCGTCTCCCGCGTCTACGGCAGCGACGACTTCCGAGCCGCCGTCCGGGCCTTCACGGCCAAGCAGCCGACGACATGGACCGGACGGTGACCACGATGCGACGAGGGAGCGGAGAAGTGCTGCTGCCGGCCTTGTCCGGGGCGTTCGGTGACGACGCGGACGCGATCCGGGTCGGGGACCAGCGGGCGTCCCGGGAAGCGGTGCTGTCCGCCGCCACCGCCCTCGCCGACCGCATCGCCGGCAGCGACGCGGTGGCGATCTGGGCGACCGCCAGCATGGAGACCGTGGTGGCGGTCGTGGCCGGCCTGCTCGCCGGGGTGCCCGTCGTACCGGTGCCACCGGACTCCGGCCCCACCGAACGGGACTACCTGCTGCGCGACTCGGCCGCCTCGCTGCTGCTCGTCCCCCCGGCCAGCTACGGCACCGCGCCGCTGGCAGGTACGCGAGTCCCCGTCGCCGCCGTCGACCTGACCGGACGCTCGGCCACCAGCTATCCCGAACCCGCGCCGGAGAGCACCGCGCTGATCCTCTACACCTCCGGCACCACGGGAGCGCCGAAGGGAGCCCTCATCCCACGGCAGGCGATCGCCGCCGACCTGGACGCGCTCGCGGACGCATGGTCGTGGACCCCCGACGATCTGTTGGTGCACGGCCTCCCCCTGTTCCACGTGCACGGCCTCGTGCTCGGTGTACTGGGAGCACTTCGGGTCGGGTCCCGGCTGGCCCACACCGCCCGGCCCAGGCCGGACGCCTACGCCGCCGCCGCCGGAACCCTGTACTTCGGCGTGCCGACCGTGTGGTCCAGGGTCTGCGCCGAGCCGTCCGCCGCCCGAGCCCTGTCGTCGGCCCGGCTGCTGGTCTCCGGCAGCGCACCGCTGCCGCTGCCCGTCTTCGAGCAGCTCGCCGAGCTCACCGGACAGCCGCCCGTCGAGCGCTACGGGATGACCGAAACGCTGATCACCGTCAGCAGTCGCGCGGACGGAGAACGCCGGCCCGGGTTCGTCGGCACGCGACTCGCCGGGGTGGAGAGCAGGCTGGTCGGCGAGGACGGCACCCCGGTCGCGCCCGACGGTGAGACCCCGGGCGAACTCCAGATACGTGGACCGATGATGTTCAGCGGGTACCTCAACCGGCCGGAGGCCAACCGGGAGTCGTTCACTTCCGACGGCTGGTTCCGTACCGGGGACATCGCCACCATCGACCCCGACGGGTGGCACCGGATCATCGGCCGCGCCTCCATCGACATGATCAAGAGTGGCGGGTACCGGATCGGCGCCGGCGAGGTGGAGAATGCGCTGCTCGCCCACCCCGCGGTCCGGGAGGCCGCGGTGATCGGCGCGCCCCACCCCGACCTCGGGCAACAGGTGGTCGCCTACGTGGTCGCCGACGCGGTGACCGAGGCGCAGCTCATCGAGTTCGTGGCCGGTCGGATCTCCGCGCACAAGCGCCCGCGGCAGGTCCATCTGGTCGAGCAACTACCTCGCAACGCGATGGGCAAGGTGCAGAAGAAGCTGCTCGCCGGCGGGTGAAAGCTCGTCGGCGACGTCCCGGTTCGGGCCGCACTTCACACCCGTCGCGCGGCCGGTCATGACGGCACGGTCACGGAGATGTGTGCCCACGTCTGGGTGAACCAGAGCTCGTCGTCCACGGTCAGCGGGCGCAGGCCGGTCGGAGCGCGGCCGGAGAGCTCTTCGGACAGCTCCTGCTCGATCTGACGAGCGACGTCGCCAGCTGTACCCGCCTGCTCGAGCCAGGGACGAAGCGGACGCTCGACGTCGAAGACGTCGGACGTCTCGACCGCCGCCCCGGCCGACGTGAGCAGCCGGACGATGGCGTCGGCACCGAGCATCGCTCCGTGGGACGGGTCGCGCAGCCGCTCCACCCGGTCGGGGTCGCCAGGCAGCTCCGGCTTGATCACCATGTCGGCAACCACCACCCGCCCGCCGGCGCGGCACACCCGTACCATCTCGGCCGCGACCTTGTCCGGCTCGGCCACGTGGTGCAGGGAGAACCTGGAGATCACCAGCGAGAACGAACCGTCGAGGAAGGGCAGTCGCGCCGCGTCGCCCCGTTGGAACACCACGTTGGACACGCCTTCGGCGTCGGCCCGCGCCTTGCCCGTCTCCAGCATTTCGGGAGTGGCGTCAAGCGCGGTCACGTGCCGGGTACGCACGGCGAGCGCGCGGGCGACCAGTCCGGTGCCGCAGGCGACGTCCAGGCAGACGTCCTCTGGCTCCGGCCTCGCGAAGTCGACGAGGCGCTGAAGATGCCGGGTGAAGGCGCCGTTGAGGCGGGCGTCCTCGAAGCTGCCAGCCTGCCGGGCGAACTCCCGCAGGATCAGGTCATGGCGTACCACGTCGTTGTCCCTTGACCGCATCGCAGGCGCTTCCTTACCAGCCGGAACGAGACCGAAGACGTCAACGGTACCGGGGCTCACCAGTTCCAGCCCCGGCGCCACGGCGTCAACGCGATGGGGCAGAAGGCCGGATCAGCTGGTGACGGCGGTCCGGTCGATGAGCGGGCCCAGCGTGACGGACTCGTCCACGCCACGGCCGACGACCAAAGCGCGGAAGCGCTCCGCGAGCCGGTCCGCGAAGGACCGCGCCATGGCTTCGTGGACGTAGAACCGGTTGGCGGCCGTGCACGCCTCACCGTTGTTGCGCAGCTTAGCCTCCATCGGCTCGTCCATCGCGTGGTCGTGGTCCTCGAACGACTGACAACGAGCGTGGTCGGGCGGCACCCCGGTGCCGCCCGACGGCTTGTTCTAGTTGCTGCCCTCGTCGTGCGGGACGGTGACGGTGACCGTGCAGCCGACCGGTCGGCCGATCTCGTCGTGGCCGGCGTACGTCAGGTTGTACATCCGGTCCCCGCCGTCTCCGGCCCGTTCCGCCCGTAGCCTGCCGCTCGTGTCCGGCGCGCCGATGGCAAAGCCACTGACGTCCGCGGCGTCACCCCCGGTCACGCCGGTCAGGGTGAACGCCCTCGGGCCGAGCACACCGTCGCGCAGGTCCACCGTCACGGTGACGTCGACCAGTTCGTGGTTCGGCGGCCACAGGACCGGTCGGTCCACCGCACAGTCCAGCTGCCGCACCGGCACCGGGTTGGCGAGGGCTGCGGTAGCGTGCCCGATGGTCGCGGTGAGTCGGCCGCCGGCCTCGTAGTACATGTGCGCGGTATGGCCGTCGAAGTAGAACGTCGGCGCGGCCGATCGGCCGAGGTCGGGCCCACCGGGCATCGAGTCGTGCACGATGCCGAGGTGGATCTCCTGGTCGAAGTCTGCTCCGACGTCCACCGCGTGCATGTTGCCGTCGGCAGCGTGGTAGATCACCAGGTTGCGGTCGTTCCAGCGCAGGAAGAACGGCCCTGAGGCGTTCGGGCCTTCGATGCCCTGCGGGGTCACGATCGGTTCGGGTTGGATCGTCCAGGTCCGCGCGTCGTTCGAGACCGCCCAGCGGATCCGCCGGGACACCGGCCCGGTCGGTCCGGGCAGCGCCGCGGTGGGATTGTCCATGAAGAGCATCAGGTACCGGGTGCCCAGGCGCGGCACGGATTGCTCGAACACCCGGGCGTAGGAGGTTTCCCCGCCGGTCGTGTCGTCCCGGCTGACCGCAGTGCCGCCGTAGCTGAAGTGAATGCCGTCGTCGGAGGTGGCGTAGCGGGTGATGGAGTTCTCGCCGTGGAAATAGAGGAACAGCTTGCGCTCGCCCTCGATCCACACCGCGTGTGGTGAGGAGACGTGGCTGACCGTGGAGTAGTGCGGCAGCCAGGTGTTGCCGATCAGCGGGTTGGCGGCGTACTCGGTCCACGGACCGTCGATCGAGTCGGAGTACGCGAGGGCGATCCCGCCGGGACGCTCATGGGGGGCGTAGTACAGGTAGTAGGCGCCGAGCGGGTTCGGGAAGTAGTCGGCGGCCCGGATGACACTCGGGAAGATGAACTCGTTGGTCGGATTGTAGGCGAGCGTGCTCTTGTCGAACGCGGTACCGGCGTAGGTGAAGTGCGGGAAGTCGAGTGCCGCGTCGGCGGTGGCGGGTGCGGTGCCGCCGACGGCGGCGGCGAGCAGGCCCACACCGGCCGCGGCCAGGGCGGCCCGTCGGCGCGGTGAACCGGATGCTCTCGTCATGTCAGCCTTCCTGTGCTGTTCGATGGTGGGAGCGTTCCACCGTGGACGGTGCGGGACGGGCAGCCACACAGGGTGACCGTCGGGGGAAGGGTGGCGCGGCCGTCGTCGATTCGAGACGACCGATCGACGATGCTAATACGTATTAGCATCAATACCTCTCGAATCTAGCCGCCCACCGGGCGGTCCTGTCAAGAGGCGTGGTGCCGGCGGCCGACCGACCGGCACAACGATGCCGCAGCTCACCGCCCCCGCGCCCCTAATGCGCATTAGTTCAGGGAGTTCATCTCGCCGAAATCTCGCTGACAGCTCTTGACACCACACCGCCGGGCGGCCAGGCTACCTGCCAACGCCGCTGGCTAATACGCATTAGCCCGACCGGAAGGGCCACGCCGTGACCTCGACCCCCAGACGTGTGACACAGCGTGACATCGCGCGGTTGGCCGGGGTCAGTCAGGCGACGGTCTCCCTGGTGCTCAACAACCGGGCCGACGCCGACGTCCGGATCGCGCTGGAAACCCGCGACCGGGTGCTGCGCGTGATCGCGGAGACCGGCTACGCGGCCGATCCCGTCGCCCGCCGGCTCGCCGCCCGGTTCAACCGGATCATCGGCGTCTTCACCTACGAACCGGCCTTCCCCAGCGGCACCCGGGACTTCTTCCACCCGTTCCTGGTCGGCATCGAGGAGTACGCCGAGCGAGCCGGCTGTGACCTCCTGCTGTTCACCAGCGCACCGGTGGTCGACGGTCGGCGGCGGATCTTCCACCAGGACAACCGGCTGCGGCTGGCCGACGGGTGCATCCTGCTGGGCCGCGAGATCGACGCGGCGGAGCTGCACCGGCTCAACCGCGACGGCTACCCGTACATGGCCGTCGGCCGCCGCGACGACGCAGCCGGACCGGTCCCCTACGTCGGCGCCGACTACGCGAGCGCCGTGGGTCAGCTCGTCGAGTCGGCCGTCGCCCGCGGGCACCGCCGGCTGGCCTACCTGGGCATGGGATCGGCCGCCGAGTCCTCCGAGGACCGCCGGCGTGGCTTCGCCGAGTCGGCGCGGGCCGCGGAAAGCGCCGTCCAGCTCTCCACCGCCGGACGCGACGCCGACGCGGTCCTCGATGACCTGCTCGCCGACCGGACCACCGCCGCCTTCGTCGAGGACTACGCCACCGCGGTGGCGCTGGAGCTGGCCACCCGGAGGCGCGGGCTGAGCGTGCCCGGCGACCTGTCCGTGCTGACCCTCGGCGACCCGACCGTGGCGGTCCCCACGGAGATCGCCTTCACCGGCTTCCACATCCCGCGCGAGGAGATGGGCCGGCAGGCGGTCGAGGTGCTGGCCAGTGTGATCGACGGCAGCTCCAGCGGCCTGCAGCAGCGACTTCTCCCCTGCGAACCCGTCGAGGGCGAGACCCTCGGCACCCCTGATCGGGCGGTCGAGCGCCGCTGAGCGGCGACCGCGCAACTGGAAGGAAGCAAGTGGCAGTTATGCGTGCGGACGTCCTCGTCGTCGGCGGCGGGCTCGGCGGCGTCGCGGCGGCCCTCGCCGTAGCCCGCGCGGGCCGGTCGGTGATCCTGACCGAGGAGTTCGACTGGCTGGGCGGGCAACTCACCAGCCAGGCCGTCCCGCCGGACGAGCACTCCTGGATCGAGCAGTTCGGCGCCACCGCCAGCTACCGGGCCCTGCGCGCCGGGATCCGCGACTACTACCGCCGGCACTACCCGCTGACCGAGCGCTCCCGCGCCTGGACGGACCTCAACCCGGGCGCCGGCTGGGTGAGCCGGCTGTGCCACGAGCCGCGGGTGGCGGTGGCGGTGATCGAGGAGATGCTGGCGCCGCACCGGGCCTCCGGCCGGCTGACCGTGCTCCAGCCGTACCGGCCGGTCGCGGTGGCCACCGACGGGGACGGGGTGGTCGGGGTCACCGTGGCGCACCGGGACCGGGACGACCGGATCGAGATCACCGCGCCGTACACGCTGGACGCCACCGAGACCGGTGAGCTGCTGCCGCTGTCCGGCACCGAGTACGTCACCGGCTTCGAGTCGCGCGAGCAGACCGGCGAGCCCAGCGCGCCGGCCGAGGTGCAGCCGATGAACATGCAGGCGGTCTCCGTCTGCTTCGCCCTGGACCACGTCGCCGGCGACCACACCATCGACCGGCCCGCCGGGTACGACTTCTGGCGCGACTACAAGCCCGACTTCTGGGGCGACCGGCTGCTGTCCTGGCGGTCGCCGCACCCGCGCACGCTGGAGATCGTCGAGCGCAGCTTCACCCCGAACCCGGACGACGACCCGTTGGCCGTCAACGCCGACCAGCGGGTCAACCCCGGTGACGGCAACCTGTGGACGTTCCGGCGGATCGCCGCCCGGCGCAACTTCCTCGACGGCACGTACGCCAGCGACATCACCCTGGTCAACTGGCCGATGATCGACTACTTCGAGGCCCCGGTCATCGACGTGCCGAACGCCGCCTGGCACCTGTCCAAGGCCCGCGAACTGTCGTACTCGGTGCTCTACTGGCTGCAGACCGAGGCCCCCCGGCCGGACGGTGGCACCGGCTTCCCCGGGCTGCGGCTGCGCGGCGACGTGACCGGCAGTGCCGACGGCCTGGCCCAGGCCCCGTACATCCGCGAGTCGCGGCGGATCCGCGCCGAGTACACCGTGGTCGAGCAGGACCTGTCCCTGGCCGTACGCGGCGAGCACGGCGCGGTCAGCTACCCGGACTCCATCGGCGTCGGGATGTACCGGATCGACCTGCACCCGTCGACCGGCGGCGACAACTACATCGACGTCGGTTCCTGCCCGTTCGAGATCCCGCTCGGTGCGCTGATCCCGCAGCGGGTGGAGAACCTGCTTCCGGCCGGCAAGAACATCGGCACCACGCACATCACCAATGGCAGCTACCGGCTGCACCCGGTCGAGTGGAACGTCGGGGAGGTCGCCGGCCTGCTCGCCGACTTCTGTCTGGCGCGGGGCGAGTCTCCGCGCGCGGTCCGCAACACCCCCCGTCTGCTGGCCGACTTCTCGGACCGCGTCACCGCGGCCGGCGTGGAACCGCGCTGGCCACGGATCGCGGGCTACTGAACCACCACCCCCGGTAGAGGAGAACATGGTGACAAGAGGAAAGGGTCCGCGCGGCGTGGCCGTGGCACTGACCGCGGCGCTGGCGCTGGCCGGCTGCGGTGGCGGCGAGAAGGCCGGCTCGGACGGTCCCGCGAACCTGCGGATGACCATCTGGTCGGCCAACGAGGCGCACCTCAAGCTGTTCAACGAGATCGCCGACGAATACAAGAAGAGCCACCCGGACGTCGGGACGATCACCTTCGACCCGCTGCCGTTCGACAGCTACACCACCACGCTGACCACCCAGATCGCCGGCGGCAACGCCCCCGACCTGGCCTGGATCTTCGAGAACTCGGCCCCCGACTTCGTCGCCTCCGGCGCGCTGCGGCCGCTGGACGACACGCTGAAGTCCACCGCGGAGTACGGCTACGACGACCTGTCCCCGGCCACCCGCAAGCTCTGGCAGAACGACGGCAAGCTGTACGCGTACCCATTCTCGACCTCGCCGTTCGGGATCTTCGTCAACACCGACCTGCTCAAGAAGGCCGGTCAGAAGACCCCGGCCGAGCTGATCGCCGCGGGTCAGTGGACCTGGGACGCCGCGCTGGCCGCCGCCTCCGCGAGCCAGGCGAAGACCGGCAAGGCGGGGCTGGTGATCCGCGACTTCGACTACAAGGGCTGGGACAACCTGTCCACCTTCTGGACCGGCTGGGGCGCCCGGGCGTGGAGCGAGGACGGGAAGACGTGCGGCTTCAACGCGCCGGAGATGGCCGACGCGATGACCACCCTGCACAAGGCGATCTTCACCGACAAGGCGCTGCCCGGACCCGGCACCACCGCCGACTTCTTCGCCGGTGACGCGGCCATGACGGTCACCCAGATCTCCCGCGCCTCGCTGCTGAAGGACGGTGGCTTCGGCTGGGACCTGGTCCCGCTGCCGGCCGGCCCGAAGGGGAACTACGCGGTGATCGGCCAGGCCGGCATCGGAGTGCTGAAGAAGAGCCCGCACGCCAAGGCCGCCGCGGACTTCCTCGCCTTCCTGACCAACCCCACCAACTCGGCGAAGCTGGCCCAGTTCTTCCCGCCGCCCCGGCAGTCGCTGCTGACCGCCGAAACGCTCGCGAAGACCAACCCGAAGCTCAAGCCGGAGCAGCTCCAGAAGGTCGTCATCGACGGCATCACCAGCGGCGTGGTCAAGCCCAGCCACGCCGGGCAGGCCGAGCTGAGCCAGCAGGTACGCGCCGGACTGGACCCGCTGTGGCAGCCGAACGCGGACGTCAAGGCGGTGCTGGACGGCGTCTGCGCCAAGATCCAGCCGCTGCTGGCGAAGTAACCATGTCCCGGACGGACACCAGGGTGGGTCGGGTCGAGGCCCGGCCCACCCCGGCCCGGTCACGGCCGTACTGGACCGCCCGCCGCCGCGACCAGCTCACCGGCTACCTGTTCATCGCCCCGCAACTGCTCGGCAGCGTCGTCTTCGTGATCCTGCCGCTGCTCCTAGTCGTCTGGTACAGCCTGCACGAGTGGAACGTGCTCGCCGACACCTTCGACTTCGTGGGCGCCGACAACTACACCGCCCTCGCCGACGATCCCAACCTCGGCCCGGTGCTGCGGGCCACCGGACTCTTCTCCGTCGGCCTGGTGGTATTCAACCTCAGCCTGGCGTTGCTGCTCGCCGTCCTGCTCAACCAGAAGCTGCAGGGCACCATCGTCTTCCGCACCCTGTTCTTCTCCCCCGTGGTCGTCTCCCTGGTCGCCTGGACCATCGTGTGGGGCTTCCTGCTGCAGGACAACGGCGGACTGAACGGCCTGCTCGACACGATCGGCGTGGACGGGCCCAACTGGCTGCGTGGCGAGGGCACCGCAATGCTGTCGGTCATCGTGGTGCAGGTGTTCAAGAACGTCGGCCTGAACATGGTGCTGTTCCTGGCCGCGCTCCAAGGCGTACCGGCGGAGCTGTACGAGGCCGCCGAGGTGGACGGGGCGAGCCGGATGCGCCAGTTCTGGCGGATCACCGTGCCGCTGATCAGCCCGACGATCCTGCTCACCTCGATCATCACTGTGGTCGGCTCGCTGCAGGTCTTCGCGCAGATCGCGGTGCTCACCCAGGGCGGACCCGGCACCTCGACCACGGTGCTCGTCTACTACCTCTACCAGCAGGCATTCCAGTTCCACCACTTTGGCTACGGCGCCACGCTGTCGATCGTGCTGTTCGTCATCGTGCTCGCGCTCACCGTGCTGCAGTGGCAGATGCGCAAGAGATGGGTCTTCCATGAATCGTGACCTGTCGCCCCGAACCAAGCTGGCGCTCTACGGGGCGCTGCTGATCCTGGCGATCCCGTTCGTCTTCCCGACCTGGTGGATGGTCACCTCGTCGTTGAAGCCGGTGGCGGACATCTTCGCTTTCCCGCCGCAGCTCCTGCCGGTCAACCCGCGGCTCGATGCCTACCGGCGGGTGTTCGAGTTGCAGCCGTTCGGCCGGCAGTACCTCAACAGCCTCTACATCGCGCTGGTGGTCACGCTTGGCACCCTGGGCGTGTCGGCACTGGCCGGGTACGCCTTCGCGCGCATCCGGTTTCGCGGCCAGAACCTTTTGTTCCTGGTCGTCCTCGCGGGCCTGCTCATCCCCAGCGAGGTGACGATCGTGCCGCTGTTCCAGATGTTCTTCAAGCTTGGCCTGGTCAACACCCACTGGCCGCTGATCCTGGTACCGATCTTCGGCGCGCCGAGCGTGTTGGCGACGTTCATCATGCGGCAGTTCTTCATCAGCCTTCCCGGCGAGTTGGAGGAGGCGGCCCGGGTCGACGGGCTTGGCCGCTTTGCCACCTTCTGGAAGATCGCGCTGCCGCTGTCGCGCCCCGCACTGGGCGCGGTGGCCATCTTCACCTTCCTGCACAGCTGGAATCTCTACCTGGAACCGATCGTGTTCCTCTCCTCCCCGGAGAAGTTCACCCTGCCTCAGGCGCTCACCCAGTTCGTCGACGCCTACGGCGGTCCGATGTGGGACGTCCAACTCGCTGCGGCGTCGATGACCGCGCTGCCGGTCCTGGTGGTCTTCGTCATCGCCCAGAAGCAGTTCGTCGAGGGCCTCGCGCACGCCGGTCTCAAAGGATGACGGCATCGGCACCCCTGATCGGCCTCGACATCGGCGGCACCAAGACGGCGGCGGCCCTGATCGGCCCTGACGGGGACGTGCTCGAGCGCCGTCAGGTGCCCACGCCCGCCCGGTCGGGGCCCGAGGCCGTGCTGGACGCCGCCGCGCTGCTGGCCGCGGACCTGCTCGACGCGGCCGGTAGCGGACCGGTCGGGGTAGGCACCGCCGGCACGGTCGACCCGGCGACCGGCACCATCCGGTATGCCACCGACAGCCTGCCCGGCTGGACCGGCACTCCTGTCGCCCACGCCCTGGCCGAGCGCCTCGCCCGCCCCGTTCTGGTCACCAACGACGTGAACGCCGCCGCGCTGGGCGAATGCTGGTCCGGCGCGGGGCGGGCCAGGACACACCTGCTGCTTGTCTCGATCGGCACCGGCCTGGGCGCGGCAATCATCCGTAACGGCCGCATCGAGGCCGGCGCTCGCGGCGGCGCCGGCGAGGTGGGCCACCTGCCGGTCCCGAGTGCCGAACGGTTGCGCTGCGGGTGTGGCCGGTACGGGCACCTGGAGGCGATCGCCTCAGGCAGGGGGCTGTCCGCCGCGTACGTCGTGGAGACCGGCGCGCGCGTCACCGGACAGGCCGTAGCGCAACGCGCGGCGGCGGGGGACGCCGTCGCGCAGCAGGTCCTGGACCGGGCCGGCACTGTCCTCGGCACGGCCCTGGCGGGGTTGGTGGCCCTGCTCGATCCGCAGGCCGTCCTGGTGGCGGGTGGTGCGGCCGGCGCCCTGCTGCCCGCCGCGTCGGCCGCCTACTCGGCCGAACTGCCGGCCGGATGGGCCGACGTGCCTCTGCTGCCAGCCGCCCTCGGAGCCGACGCGGTCGTGGTAGGCGCGGTCCGCCTGGCCATGACACACACCGGTGAGCAGTGACGGTGCGAGCCGTCCCGGCACCGACGAAGGGACCAGACAGGTGAGTGTGCTCGACGACCTGGCCGGCGGGCTGGTGGTGTCCTGCCAGCCGCTGCCCGACGAGCCGGATGACCCGATGCGGGACCCGTACGTTCAGGGCCGGGTGGCCGCCGCGGTGGTGCGGGGCGGCGCGGTGGCGGTCCGGGCCAACGGACCGGCCGACATCAGGGCTATCCGTGCCGTGCTCGACGTGCCGGTGATCGGGTTGTATAAGCACGGCACGGATGACATCTTCATCACCCCGACGGCGGCCCACGCGCTCGAGGTGGCCTGGGCCGGGGCAGACATCATCGCTGTCGACGCCACCGACCGTCCCCGTCCAGACGGGCGAAGCTTCGCCGACACGGTCCGGACGATCCGCGAGCGGACCGACGCACTGGTCCTGGCCGACGTCTCCACCACGGCAGAGGGCGTCGCCGCCGTCAAGGCAGGTGCAGACGCGGTCGCCACCACGCTGTCCGGCTACACCCTGGCCAGCCCCCAGACTGACGGGCCCGACCTAGGGCTCGTGGCGCGACTCGTCGCACTGCTACCGGTTCCGGTGATCGCCGAAGGGCGGTACCGCACCAAGGAGCAGATCGGCCGGGCCTTCGAGGCGGGTGCGCACGCGGTGGTGATGGGCAACGCCGTCACCTCACCGCTGTGGATCACCCGCCGGCTCGTGCCGGCCACCCCCCGCGCGGCGAGCGCCCCGAAAAAGAGGGAGTGAGCATGAGAAGACGTACCCTCCTGGCCACCGGCATGGCCGGGCTGACCAGCGTGGCCGTCGGCCGACCCGCATTCGCCGGGCCCGCCAACCGGCAGCTGACCGTGGCACTGGTCCCGTTGGACGACCGGCCGGTCAACACCTACGCCCCGCAGATGACCGCAGCGAGCGCCGGCGCCCAGGTGCAGCTGCCGCCGCGGGAACTGCTGGGCCGCTTCTTCACCCCCGGCGACGGCGCGGCCATCGCCCGCTGGCTCGGCGCCACCGACGACGTCGACGGGTACGTGATCTCGGTCAGCATGCTCGCCTACGGCGGTTTGATCGCCTCACGCACCGCCGCCCCGACCCTGGCGGCCGCGCTGGAGAATTTGGCCGCGATCCGACACCTGCGCTCCACCCGGCCGGGGGCGGTGATCGAGGTGCACGACACCATCCAGCGGCTCGCCATCACCAGCACGGGCACCGACCTGGACAAGTACCGGGCGCTGCTGGTCGAGTGGGCCAAGCTCTACGACCAGGTGGTCAACCTCGGGCAGGAGGAGCTGCGGGCCCGTCTCGACGCCGTCCGGGCGCAGATTCCGGACCAGGTGGTCGAGGACTACCTCGCCGCGCGGGCCCGCAACCACCAGGTCAACCGGCTGATGGTCGAGTGGGTCGCCGACGGCACCATCACCCACCTCGTGCTCTCCGAAGACGACACCGCGCCGGTCGGCCTGGCCCGGGCGGAGCGGGTCGAGCTGGAGGAGCTGGTGGCCCAGCTCGGCGTCGGCGACCGGGTGGAGATCTTCCCCGGCGCCGACGAGGTCGACGCGCTGCTGGTCGCGCGGGTGGTCGCCGCGGGCACGGCGCCCAGCTACCGGGTGGAGTACGCCGGTGTCTCGGGCGAGGACTGGACCGCCCAGCTGGAGGGCATCCCGTTCGCGGAGAACATTCGTCGGCATGTGACCGCCGTGGGTGGACGGGTAGTGGACGGCGACGCGGACATCGTGCTCGCCGTGAACACCCCTTCGGCGGCGCCCGCGCAGCGGGCCGCGGACCTGGACGCCTTCGTCGGGCGGATCGGCGGGCTGCTGGCCGCCGGCACCCCGGTGATCGTGGTGGACCCGCTGATCGTGAACAAGGCGGACCACGAACTGGTCGCTCGGATGGAGGCCCGCCTGGACCTCACGGCGCTGCTGTCGTATTCGGGATGGAACACCGGGGGCAACGCACTCGGTCTGGCGCTCGGTCACGGCACCGCCCGCTGGGCCCACCTTCGCTCCTCCGGCAACGGGTACGGCGTGCCCGATCTGCGCGGGCCTGGCCAGGTGCACGCCGAGTACCTGCTCTACCGGTTCGTCAAGGACGACTCGTGGAAGAACGTGGTGCAGGTCGAGGCGTACGCGCACGCGCGGGCCCGGGGCTGGGACCCACTCGCGCTGACCCCCGAGCAGAAGAGCTACTTCGACGGCTGGGTACGCGACCGGCTGGTGCCGCTGACCGAGCGGTACTTCGCCGACCACTTCGCCGGACACCGCGTCGTGCTGGGCCGGCGGGGCGCAAAGACGTTCACCGCGACCCTGGCGCGCTTCGAGTCGGCCCGGGTCGAGCTGCCGTGGGACCGGCTCTTCGAGGTGATCCTGGAGCCCCGGCTGCAGCTGTCCTGACCGGACACCGGTCGCGCCGGCACGCACCTGCCTGCGCGACCGGCCAGGGTGCAGGCCACCCGGGCCGACGGCGGCAGCTTCAGCCCGCGCGGCCGAGGCCGCCACCGCCGGTCGCGCCCTCCTCCCGCGCCTCGGCGGCGACCGGCCCCCGCCGTCCCGCCTCGCGCAGATCGTCCAGCAGCAGGTCGATCAACCGCTCCTCCATCACCGCGCGCCCGGCACGGCGCATCACGTCGGACAACGTGGGGTCCCAGGGCGTCCGGGCGGGGGCGCCGAGCAGGGCCGTACCGGACACCGCCGCGGTCTCGTACTCGGTCGTGGTCATCCGCCATGGAACCGCCGTCGGGTAGCGCTCGAGGGCCGCGGCGGTCAGCCGTACGCCCGTCCAGTCGAGGTCGTTGCGCCACCGGATCATTGCGCCGTGCGCTGAGCGCAGCAGGGCGTGCACCGCCACCGAGGGCGTGCCTTCGGTGCAGAGCAGCGGCGGCGCCTGCGCGCCGAGCGCGGCGGTGGCGGCCCGAAGCACGGCCGGGTTCTCGCAGACGAAGATCTCGTCGCAGGTCAGCGTGAGCGGGGCGAGGCGGAGCTGGTGCAGGGTGATCCGCATCGGCACGCCCGCGTCCGCGGCCTCGGTCAGCCACCGTCCCAGCAGGCCGCCGCTGGCGGGCAGGTTGAGTACCAACACCTGGCTGGCGAGGTCGTCGGGGACCAGCCCCACGGATTCCCACAGAGCCCGTTCGGGCTCCCCGCCGGTGGGCACGGGCACCTGCTGCCAGGCGGCGAGGGCCCGCAGCACGAGCCCGCGCAGCGGACCCTCGGCAAGGGCCTTCGTGTCGTCGAGCACCCGGTCGGCAAAGACCGGGATCGGCTCGTCCGGCGCAGGCAGTGCGTCGAGCACTCGCAGTACGTCGCGGAACGGCAGCCCGGCCCGGATGGCGCGGGTGAGGGTGCCGTCGCGGCGTAGGCCGTCGAGCCAGTCGGCGTACCAGACGGCGGCGGCGTGCCGGCTCTCCCGGGCGAGGGTGAGCAGGCCGTCCCGAGCCCTTGCCTCGCGCTCCGCCTCGGCGGGCCGGTTGCGCAGCGGGACCGTCGCGGAGAGCAGGTCGAGCAGGCCCACCCCGTGGACCGCTCGAAGCTGGTCGTCCACGTCGGCGAGTCGCACGCTGAGCCGCGCCGACCCGGCGGACCGGTGGGCACCGGTGATCCCGATGATCACCACCCGTTCTTCGTCGTTGGGGGCGGTCAGGGTTACGGCGACGTCGAGTCGTCCACCGGTGCGCTCGAGGCTGCGCCGGGCGGCCGTCAGCAGCCGCCGCCAGCCCGGGTCGTCGGGCAGCCGCCGCCAGCCTGGGTCGGACTGGGCCGCCGGCCGGCTGGCGGGGTCGGCCTGGTCGGTTGGCGGCTGCGGGCGCACGCTCATTCGTCGGCAAGGTCGAGGACGAGCTCGGACAGGTCAACGGGGTCGGTGGTGCCCGGCGTGCGGCGGGTCTCCGGCGAGCCGAGCGCGCGGGCCAGCGTCCCGTCGAAGTCGGCGACGTTGACCGAGCCGTCCCACACGAGCAGCAGGGTGGAGACCGTGTGCTCGACTGTGGAGTGGGACAGGTCGTAGTGCGCCGCGCCGCTGACCGCCGGATGGGTGGCCCACAGGTCGTACCCGGTCATGAACAGGTCCAGGTCGAACTGCTTCGCCAGCGCCATCAGCTCGCCGCGGCCGGTGTCGTCCACCCCGGCGAACGCCTCGTCCAGGCCGAGCAGGCGGGGCGCGTTCGGCCGGGCCGAGCCGAACAGGGCGTTGGCGGCGGCGAACAGCGGCAGGTGCAGCGACACCGACTGTTCGCCACCGGAGAGCTGGCTGTGCCGGGCCCGGGTCAGGGCCTCGGTGCCGCCGCCGGGCCGGTGCAGGGTGAAGGCGAAGGTGCGCCACTGCCGGTAGTCGAGCACCTCACCCAGCAGTTCCCGGTACGGCCGCTCGGGGTGCATCGCCCGGGCCGCCTTGATCCGGGCGGCGAAGTGCCGGCGCATGGTGGTGAGCTGCGCCGGCCCCAGCCGGGCCGGATCCCGTTCCAGCAGCTTGCAGACCTCCCGCTGCTCAGCGTCGAGGTCGTCGGCGAGCCGCCAGCCGACGCCGACGGTGAGCCCGGAGGACATCCGGCGGGCCCGCATCTGGGTGTCCATCGCCCCCACCAGGTCACGGGCCTCGATGGTGCGGTGGTGGATCTGCCGGGCGAGCTGGCCGAGCAGCGCGTCCTCCAGCACCCGCTGCTCGGCATCGGTGAGCAGCTGTTCCTGGTCGCGTCGCTCGCGGGCGATCCGGTCGGCGAAGTGCGCCACCGGGGTGAGCCCCTGCTCGTCGACGACACGGACGACGATGACCCCGTCGTCGGTGTCCCACTCGGGCCGCTGGTCGAGCCCGGCCGCCGGCAGCTGCGCCTGCAGCTCGGTCAGCGCGGTGGTGAGGCGGGTGGCGCTCTGCTTGAGGGAGGTCTCGGTCGGACTGAGCTCCCGGGTGGCGGCGAGGATCGCCTCGTGCAGAGCGGTCACCTGCGGGTCCAGGTCCGAGCCGGGTCCGTCGTCGGTCGTCCGGGCCGGCCACCGCAGCTCCGTCGCGCAGCGCAGCAGCCCCAGCAGGTCCGGTCGGGCGTACGGGCGCAGCCGCAACGCGTCGTGGTGCGCCTCGGCCACCGCCGCGGCGACGGCCTGCTCGCTCAGCTCCACCCGGGTCACCGCGGCGGCCCGCCGCTGCTGGGCGGCACCCAGTTCGGTCCGGGCCCGCTCGACAGCGGCCTCCGCGTCGATGATCTCGTCGGCGGTACGCGCCACGTCGGCCAGCACCCGTTCCGCCTCGGCACCGACGCTGGCCCGCAGCGTCCGGTACGCCTCGGCCTTCTCCCGGTGCCGGTCGGTCGCGGTGTGCTCGGCATCCTCGGCGGCGGCGAGCCGCTCGACCGCCTCGTCGTGGCGCTGCTGCGCCTGCGCCTCCTGTTCGGCGGCGCGGGCGGCGGCTGGGCGGGCGCTCTCCAGCCGTACCCCCCGCTTCTCGAATCGGTCCACGGCGTCGGCGGTGGCGTCCAGGCGGTCCAGCGGGAGGGACCGCTCCGCGGTGACCCGGCGCAGCGCGGCGGCGGCCGCGGCCCGCTCGGCCAGCGCCTGGTCCAGGCGCACGTTCGCCGCGGCCCCGGACTCCTGCCGGGCCCGCAGCGTGACCGCCGCCCGGTCCAGTTCGCGCAGCGCGGTGTGGATCGGGGTGAGAGGCGGCAGCTGCCCGGCGGCGGCCGCCACGGCGGCCAGCAGCCGCTCGATCGCGGACCGCTCCTCGTCGAGGGTGCGCAGCTCGGCGTCCAGCGCGGCGCGCTGCCGGTCGCACTCGGCGATCCGGGCGGCGCGCCGGGCCGCCCGGGCGGTCGCGCCGATGTACTCGCAGCGGTCCTTGGCGAACCGGCCGACGCCGACGCCCTGGGCGTAACGACCGTCGACACCGACCGTCACCGCCGCGGTGGACTGTGCGTCGACCACGTCGGCCAACGCCACCGAGGCGAGGACGTCGCGGATCCGTTCGGCGGGCACCTCGTCCTGGTCTTCGCAGACCAGCACGTCGGCGAGGGTGGCGCCGGCCGGACGCCGGTCCGGTGGGAGGGGCAGCAGGTAGCCGTCCAGGTCGTCGCCGGCCAGCGCGTCCGCGGCGGCGTCCGGGTCCGGGTGCAGCCAGGCGTCCAGCAGGCCGGCGGCGTGCAGGGCCGCCTCGACGGCCGCGGCGTCGGCGCCGGGCACCGCCTCGGCGAAGCGGACCAGCCGCCACAGGGGTGCGCCGGGCCGGCCGGCGCGCGGGGCGGGACGGGTCACCGGGGTCGGCGGCGCGTCGTCCTGTTCGGCGGCGATCCGGTCCCGTTCCGCCGCGAGTTCGGCCCGGCGGTCGGCCAACGCCGTGCGGCCGGCGGTCAGCTCTGCGAGCCGGTCGCGATGCCGGGCGACGGCGGAAGCGGTGGCTTCGGCGTACACCTCCCGCAGGGTCGGGGCGCCGGGCTCGCCGGCGGCGTCGACGGCGGCGGCCAGCACGGCCGGCAGGTCCGGCCGGTCGAGGTGGGGCAGCAGTGCGTCGTTGTCCTGCGCCCACCGGCTGACGCTGGCGCGCACCCGCGTGCGGGCTTCCGCGAGGACGCTTTCGGCGCGCTGCTCAGCCTGCTCGGCCTCGGTGAGCGCGTCGGCGGCGCCGGCCGCGTCGGCGGCCGCCCGGGTGTGGTCACGTTCGGCCTGGGCGTGCCGGGCCGCCTGCTCGCGCACGGCGCGCACGTCGTCGCGGCGGGCGCCGGAGCGGGCGGCGAGCCGCGCGGGAAGTCCGTCCGTGCCGCCGTCGGCGGCGGTCCAGGCGATCCCGGCCGTCTCGGCGTCGAGCAGCAGCTCGGCGGCGAGGCGGTCGGCGGTCGCCCGCGCGTCGCGGGTCGCCACGGCGGCCCGTTCCCACTCGCCGCGCCGCCGCGCGGTGGCGTCCCGCTCGACGGCGACGGTACGGCGAGCCCGCTCGGCCGCGTCGGCCAGGTCGTGCACGTGCCGTTCCAAGTCGGCGAGCTGCTCGTGGGACTGGTAGGCCGCCGAGCTCTTCAGGCTGTCCAGGTGCGCGCGCAGGCGACCCGGTTCGCCTTCGACGGCCCGCAGCCGCGCGGTGGCCGCGGTCTCGGACTCGGCCGCCACGACGGCCTCCTGACGCGCGTCGGCCAACGCCGCGGACCGGCCGGTGACCGCGTCCCGGCGCCCGGTCAGCAGGTCGGCCGCCGCGCGAGCGTGGGTGCGCAGGTAGGTCGAGTAGACGGCGAGGAAGGCGGCGGTGGCGGCGTCCGCCGCGGCCAGCCCTTCGAGCGTACGGGCGACGGCCTCCATGTCGTCGAACGAGCGGGCGGCCTCCACAAGCAGGTGGTCCTCGACCGGCCGCAGCCCGCGCTGCAGGGTGCGGGAGAGTTCGACCGGGTTGAGGTCCTTGGCCAACTGCGGCTTGCGCAGCGTCAGCACCAGGTCGAGCAGCTGCTCGTAGCGGGCCGGGCCGAGGCCGAACAGCCGGGCGTCGACGAGATGCCGGTAGTCCTCCGGCGAGTCCCGCACCGCGTCGGCGCCGAGCTGGTCGATCAGGTCGCGCCGGGTCAGCGGCCGGTCGTCTGTGTCGAGCAGGGAGAAGTCCACGCCGATCCGGCCGTCGGTGACGAAGTGCCAGCGGGTCACCCGGTCGACGTGCCGGTGGGCGCGCAGTCCGATGCCGACCGTCACGTACGAGTCGCCGTCGCCGAACTCCATCCACACGTACGCGTGGGCCACCTCCTGCCCGCGGTAGAGCAGGTTCGACTTCATCGTCCGGTCCTCGCTGGCGAACGGGTTGAGCCGGCGCGGCTCGATCCGCCCGTCGAGCACGAACGGGAAGAGGACCTCCAGCGCCTTCGTCTTGCCGGAGCCGTTCGGCCCGCGCAGCACCAACCACCCGTCGACGAAGAGGAACTCCTCGTCGCGGTAGTCCCACAGGTTGATGATCCCGGCCCGGGTGGGCGCGAAGCGGCGGACGGCGCGTTGTTCGATCATGAAGGCTTCCAAGGTCAGAAGAGGGTCTCGGTGGCGGCCCGTTGCCGGACCGCGGCGACGGTGTGGCGGTAGCGGCCCACCAGCGGCTGGACCAGGACGCCGCCCGGCACGCGGATGACCGCGGCGAACCGTTCCAGCAACGCCACCGCCTCGGTACGCAGCCGCTCCGGGTCGGCGTGCCACTGGGCCCCGAACGCGGACCCGTACCGTCGCAGAATCTCCCCGACCGCGTCCCGCAGGAAGCTGTCGGTGATGAGGGGAAGGCGGCCCTCGCCGGTCGCGTCGACCGGGTCGTCCCCGGTCGGGGGCAGCGACACCGCGTCGTCGAGCAGCACCTGCGTGGCGGTTGGCAGGCCGGCGTCGAGCTGGTCGACCAGCGCGCGTTGCCGGGCGTGCGGGTCGGGCGGGGCGAGCCGCCGGACCCGGCGGCCGTCCGGGTCGAGGGCCCGGTCGGCCATCTCGACGGCGAGCAGCACGGCGGCCTGCGCCACCGAACCGGTGCCCGGGAACCGTTCGACGGTGAAGCCCGTGGTGTCCACCAGCAGCACGCCCTCGGCGCGTCGCTCCAGCCGAAGCCCGGTCAGCCGGACCAGGTCGGCGGCGAGCGCCGCGCCCCGCAGGTGGTTGGCGACCGCCGGCTCGACGTCGGTCAGATAAACCACCGGGCCCTCCACCACCGCCCGTCGGGCGACCTGGGCGGCCTGACGCCGCTCGGCGTTGCCGCTGCTGGCCATCGTCCGGTCCAGCAGCGCTGTCACCGACTCGACATGCTGCAGGACACGGGTCGGGCGGAACAGCGCGAGCACGACGTCCCGCGCCACGTCGTACAGCGCCTCACCCGCACCGGGGTCGCTGGCCCAGGCGGCGCTGGAACCGTCGGCGAGCCGGAGCACACCGCGCTCCTCCAGCCAGCCGACGGCGTCCACGAACGCCCGCCGGTCCGCGCCGTGGTCCGGGTCCAGCCCCAGGCCGGTGATCCGGTTCGCGTCGGCGGCCACCGAGTCCGCCAGCTCGCTGAGGGTGATCTGGATGCCGGCGCGGCCCAGCACCGCAAGGCACAACGCCAGGTACGCGTACCGCTGGCGGTCGAACGCGCGGCCGGTGCGCGACAGCGCCGGCTGGGTCGGATCCAACCGGTCCTTCGCCCGGACCAGCCGTGCCGTGGCGCCGTGCAACTCCAGCCGGTAGCCGAACGCCTCGGACAGGTCCCGGCGCAGGGTCGCCGCGAACCGCCGGACCCGTGGCAGCGCCCGCTCGTCCGGCCAGGTCGCCGTAATCAGCGGGTGGCGCAGCACCAGCCGGACGGCGCGCTGGTAGTCGGCCAGTTCCAGGTCGCTGATGTCGGCGGCGAACCGGTGACGGGTCGGTTCGGTCATGCCGAGACCAGCTCCGGGCGGCGGACCGCGGTGTGCGTCGCGGCGGTCACGCTCAGCGCATACCCGTCGAGGTGGAGACGGCCGGCGGTGGTGGCCATCGTGGTGAACCGACCCGGCGTCGGGGTGAGGGTGAGCCGGACGCCGTGCGCGGCCGCGGCCAGCGGCGCCGGCGCGGCGCCGCCGACCCGGGCGGCGAGCGCGATGTCGAGCAGGCGCAGCAGGACGCCGGTCTGCGCCTCGTCCAGCCGGTGTCCGGCGAGGCCCTCCTCCGTCAGGACGGTCGCCGCGGCGGCGAGTTGGCGCTCCCGAGCCAGCTGGTCGGCGCGCAGCCGGTGCCGGCGGTCGTCGCCGCGGTCGACCCGGGCCGGCCGGCCGCGGCCCTGGCCGGGTGCCCGGCCGGTCGCCACCAGGGTGCGCGACAGTTCGACCGCCGGCGCCTCCCACCACGACAGCCGGGTCGCGATGGCCTCCGGGTCCGGATGGGTCACTGCCACGTGCCGCGGACCGCCCAGGCCGAACGCGACGTCGAAGAGCGCGTGGGAGGCCTCCTGCGACCCGGCCCGGGTGAACCAGGTGGCCAGGTGGCGCAGTTGCGACTCGCGGCTCACCCCGCCGCGGCGGGCCTCGGTCACCCGGCGCAGCAGCGCCAGCACGTCGCCGATCGCGGCGATGGTGGCGTCGGCGAGCCGGTCGGCTTCGCTGGCCTCCGCCATCCCCGGCGGCGCCAGCCACGACCGCAGCCCGCGCCAGCGACGCCGCCAGTCCTCCAGCCGCTCCACCGGCGTGTGGAAGAGCCGCTCGTCGGCCTCGGCCGCCGCCTCGATGAGACGGTCCAGGCCGGTCGCCTCCACCTCGTGCACCGCCGCCCGCAGGCGCGGCGTGAAGCGCTGCAGTTCGTCGTGGAAGTCTCGCAGGTGGGCCAGCAGGGCGTCCTTGTGGGTGAGGAACGCCTCCGGGCGTACGTCGTTTGTGCGGCTCAGGTCGCCCAGCATGTGGTAGAAGCGGGCGGCCCGCTCGGCGATGTCAGCCAGCGCCCGGTCGAGCCGGTTGAGTTTGCGGTAGACCTCCTCGGCGTCTCCCGCCTCGTTGGCCGCGGCCAGCGCCGTCAGGTCGGCGAGCAGGTCGGCGAAGACCAGGCGGGACAGGGTGGTGTCGTCCATCGTCGCCGTGAGCACGGCCTCCACCGCCCGGTGGGCCCGGTAACCGGCCTCGGTGAACTGGTAGACGGAGTGCCGGTTGCGGTATTCCGCGAGGGTGGTCGCCCGGGTGGCGTCCTGGCCCCGGTCGAGGATCCCCCACTCCACGAGCGCGTCGAGCAGCCGGGGCAGCTCCAGCTCGGCCGGGTCTGGGCAGTCTGGGCTGGCCTGGTGCAATGCTTCCATCGCCGCGGCCACGTCGGCGGTGTGCAGCATTACGTGATAGCTGGAGCGCGCCGAGTCGAAGGCGCGTAGCAGCCAGAGGTAGGCGAACCGGTTCTCCGCGGTGACGTAGCCGAACAGGCGCATCCGGTCGTCCAGCCCGAACTCGTCCAGGCCGAAGGTGTGCCTCGACGGCTGTGCGGTCATCGTCGTCCTTCCAGGCGGGCTGAGTTCCGGGTCGGACCAGCCTACCGACGCGCGCTGACACGCCCAACGTACGGCCGACGAGTGTCGGACGCCGCTGCGGTCAGCCGGGACGCTCTCCGCTCAACGCCGCAGCGTGCGGGCGCAGGGGCCGTCGTGGTCGGCGCGGAGCAGGCAGCGCCGGCCGCCGGGCATCAGCAGGTCGCAGAAGACCCGATGGCGTACGTTCTGGTCGTCCTCGGCGGAGACGGTGGTCTCGCCTGGGTCGGTCTGCGGCAGGACGAGCAGCCAACGGCCGACCACCCGGGCCAGGCGCTGCGCGGCGGGCAGGTCGTTCGCGACGACCGGCAGGTGGATGACGTACCGCTGGGCCACCGCTCGTTTCCCCGGGCGTCGCGGGCGCGGGCCTGGTCGGACTGCCAGCGGCGCAGCGCGTCCTTGATGACGCGGCCACCGCGCTCGAGGACGAGAACGAGGTGTTCCGAACGGTCCTGGACACCTACCTCGAAGGACTACGTTCCACAGTCTCAGCAGCGCCGCACCGCCGCTGAGGGACGTCTGGTGACTCGCCGATCGATCGCCGCCGGGTCCGTCATTCCGCCCGCGGTCAGCCAGTCGACCGTTGCATGATCCAGATGGTCAGCGGCTCGGCGGTCACCACGAGCGCCACCTCCGAGCCGGCACAGCGGTACACCTCGACGTTGGCCGGGTTGCTGGTTTCCAGGATCGCCGGCACGCCCTCCGCCGCGGCGCGGCGCAATCCGGCCCCCATGACGGCGTGGCCCCGGCGACGACCGGCTGGTCGGGATGGGTGCCCAGGACGCCGAGGTACCAGAACGGGGGGGTCGGTGGTGCACCTGGCCGGCGACGGCGCGCAGCTCGCGGGTGCTCACCGCCGACGTGCGCCTCGCCTCCACCATCGGCTACGGCCCGGACCCGCATCCGGCCGCCACAAACCCTCGACCGGCTCACAACTGGCTGATCAGCCCGGGCCGCCCCAAGTCCTCACCGCCACGTCAACGTCGGTTCGCGCGAGCGGCGGCCGTACGTTCTCTCAGTGGCCGGTTGGCGGAATCGCGGAAGGTTTGTCCGCCTGCTTGGCCTTCTTTGCCGCCCGCTTTTCCTTCAAAGTCATGGCTGGCTTCTTCATACTGCTCTTCTGGGGAGACTTGTCGGACATATCGACCCTTCCCACACACAACGTCAGGATGGCGGTCCGCGGTGGCGACTGCCAGCCGCGATCCGCCGGACGAAACCATGGACAAAAAGGCGATGCCCGCCGGTTGGCCACCCTGAGCCAAGAAACATGATCAGACGACCACGTCCCCTAGCCTAGTCCTCCAACAGCACGTTGTGACCGTGGTCCGAGCGCCGGCCGACCGCCGCCGGGCCAGGGAACGGCTCGGATCACGCCCCGACTCTGCTGCCCAACCGGACAAAGGAGCTGCCGGATGTCCTTTGCCGGCCTATCCCCCGGCCATCGCTCCGAGGATGATGAACGGTTCCTCGCCGGCGACGACCCGCTCGGGCAGTGGCGCGTCGGGCGACTCGTTGGACAGGTCCTCCTCGCACGCGTAGAAGCGGACGAACGCGCGGCGCTTGCCGCTGTGGCGGTCGCGGATCGTGCCGAGCAGCATCGGATATCGCGCCTCGAGGGTGTCCAACACCAGGCGCTGGGTGACCGGCCCGGCATGCGGACCGGTCACCTCGAGCGTTACCGGGCCGGTGACATGCGCCAGGTTCTTCAGGTGGGCCGGGAGGACGACCCGGATCACGGCAGCACCTGGGCTTCCACGGAGAGCACGGCCGGCAGGTCCCGTACGATCGGCGCCCAGCTGTCGCCTCCGTCGGCCGAGTGGTAGACCTGGCCACCGGTGGTGCCGAAGTAGATCCCGCACGGGTCGAGCGTGTCCACCGCCATCGCGTCCCGGTACACGTTGACGTAGCAGTCGGACTGCGGCAGACCCTTGGTCAACGGCTCCCAGTCGTCGCCACCGGTGCGGCTGCGGTAGACGCGCAGCTTGCCCTCCGGCGGGTAGTGCTCGGAGTCGCTCTTGATCGGCACGACGTAGATGGTCTCCGGCTCGTGCGCGTGCACCGCGATCGGGAACCCGAAGTCCGACGGCAGGTTGCCGCTGACCTCGCGCCAGTTCGCACCGGCGTCGTCGCTGCGCAGCACGTCCCAGTGCTTCTGCATGAACAGGGTGTCCGGCCGGGACGGGTGCTGCGTGATGTGGTGCACGCAGTGGCCGACCTCGGAGTCCTGGTCGGGGATCTCCCCGGAGCGCAGACCCTTGTTGATCGGCAGCCAGCTGGCGCCGGCGTCGTCGCTGCGGAACGCGCCCGCCGCCGAGATGGCGACGTAGATCCGGTCCTTGTTCACCGGGTCCAGGATGATCGTGTGCAGGCACATCCCGCCGGCGCCGGGCTGCCACGACGGTCCGGTCGGGTGGGTACGAAGGGCGGTGAGCTCCGTCCACTTCTGACCGCCGTCGGTGGTGACGTAGAGGGCGGCGTCCTCCGCACCCGCGTACACCGTGTCGGGGTCGTCGCGGGACGGCTCGAGGTGCCAGATGCGCTTGAACTCCCACGGGCGTGGGGTCCCGTCGTACCACAGGTGCTCGCCGACCTCACCCGTGTAGGCGAAGTCATTGCCGACGGTGGTCCAGTTTCTGCCGCCATCGTCCGAGCGCTGGATCAGCTGCCCGAACCAGCCACCGGACTGGGACGCGTAGAGCCGGTTCGGGTCGGCCGGCGACCCGGTCAGGTGGTAGATCTCCCAGCCGCCGAAATGCGGTCCCTCGACCGTCCAGTCGCCGCGCCTGCCGTCCGACGTCAACGTGAACGCGCCCTTGCGCGTGCCTACCAGCACCCGTACGCCACTCATACCCTCATCCTTTCCACTCGTTTCCCTTGGGTAGACCGTCCACCACGCCGATACTCATCGGTCTCCGTCAGTCGTACTCCCCAGGTACGACGAATCGACGTCTCCGGCCTGTCGGAGGGGCCAGCTAGCGTCCCGCACATGACTGGCCCTGGGGACGTCCCACCCGAGATCCTCCACCGGCTCCGGCCCGTCTGCCTCGGGCTGCCGGAGACCTACGAGGAGCCGGCGTGGGTGGGAACGCGCTGGCGGATCCGCAAACGCACGTTCGCCCATGTGCTCACGGTCGACCCCGACCACCAGGCGGCCTACGCCCGAGCTGCCGCGACCGACCAGCCGATCTGCGTGCTGACGTTCCGGTCGCCCGGCGACGAGATCGCCGGGCTGATCGCCAGCGGCCACCCGTTCTTCAAGCCGGGCTGGGGCGCCGACGTCGTTGGCATGGTGCTCGACGACGGGGTCGACTGGGACGAGGTCGCCGAGCTGCTCACGGAAAGCTACTGCGTCCTGGCGCCGAAGCGGCTGGCCGCCCTGGTCGACCGGCCGATCGGTCTCGAGTAGCCGAACTCCGGGCGTCCGACGCCCACGGGTCGCCAGCATCATCGGTTACCGCCGTAGGCTCTCCATGTCTCACGTCGCCACGCCGTCGACAACGGTGCTCGGCATCACGCTAGCCCTCGGTGTAGACGAGGTCCATGGTGTCGGTGTGTCCCGACCAGTGGAGTTCGAGGTGCCAGCAGCCCGCCCGCGGCAGGTCGATGATCGATGGGCCGGGGCCGCCGGCAACCTCCCGGGTCACCCGCGTGTCGGTTCCGTCCAGCGTCGCGGTGATCGCCAGGGTGGCGGGCGACGCCGGGTCGGACGACGTCGCCGCCGGCTTGGCGACCCAGAGGATCTTGTTGCTGGGCCCCTCGTCCCGGCCCAGCGCCAGCGGGTGACCGAACAGCACCGCGACGATGGCCCCCTTCGCGCCGAAGACGTGCGGGATCCGGGCCTCCCCACTGAACCCGCCGTCCGCCCAGTCAGGCAGGACACCCGTCTCGACGCGTGAGCCGCAGCCTGTCGCGGCGCTCGCCGGCGGATTCGCCGGGGCCGTGGTGGCCGCAGCGCCGACCGGCGTGGCCGACCGCCCGGTGGTCGTGCAGGCCGCCAACAGGACCGCCGAACCCAGCAACACCCTGCTGCCCCATGAACCCATCTCGCGCCCTCCGGACAAACGCCGCGCCCGCCGATGACTCGTGCCTCGCACCATCAGGACACCGGTCGGGCCCTCCGAGTTCCCCACCCGATCTGCCGGCCCGACTGTCACCCCGAGCGATCGCCGTCCCGCCCTCAATTCAGCGAGTTGGCGATCTCGATCGCCTCGGCCTTGGTGAGGTCACCTTCAAGCCGGTAGCTCACGCCCGCCTCCTCCCAGATCAGGGTCGAGGCGGCGAGCCGCGCGGTCTCCACGTGGACCGTGCCCGCACGATCCACGTAGGCCAGCGCGTGCGGGCCGCCGATCCAGACCGCGAAGCCACCGTCGACCTGGACCCAGTCCACTCCCGGCCCGGCGGCCTGCTTCTGGAAGACCGGGTCGAGGCGACCGTCGAAGGCATCGAGGCGCAGCGCACCCCCGCGGTAGAGCAGGGTGACCACCCGGTAGGCGCCGGTGCCATCGACGTCGGCGACCAGCACCTGCTCGGGCGGGCCCAGCTTCGCCGGGAGGCGGATCGGGAAGCGGAGCATCCCCTGCGCCTCGTGGAGGGAGGCGGGCCGCTGCGACGGCAGCGGCGACGGGCTGCCGGTGGGCGGGACCGGCGCCGACGACGTGTCGATGATGATTCCGGAGAAGCGCAGCAGCCCCGCCACGGCGTCGGCGAGGGCGGCCCGCCCCGGTGGCAGCACCGCGACGAGCAGGGCGACGAGCGCCGCGGCGAGGTAGTAGCGCCACCGGCGTCGCCTCCGCGCGGGCGCGGCCAGTCGGGCGCGTACGCCGTCGGCCACGTCGGGCGCGTCGGGTGTGGCCAGCCACGCGGCGAGGTCGCGCAACTCCCGTTCGAGGTCATCCACGGCGCACCTCCTCGCGGTCGAGCAGGCCGCGGAGCTTTGCCAGCGCTCGGGACGTCCGCGACTTCACCGTGCCTCTGGGCCAGCCCAGCATCGTCACGGTCTCCTCCTCGCTGAGGTCAAGGAGGAAGCGGCACACGATCACCTCACGGTCCTTCTCCGGCAGCAGCCGCAGGGCCCGCACCAGCGTGGCCCGGCGCTCGGCGGCGAGCACGCCGCCCACCGCGCCGTCCTCGGCGATCTCCGACTCCGGGTTCGCCGCCGCGGCCCGCAGGACGAGTCCGTCGCGGCGGCTGCGTGAGCGGTGCAGGTTGCGGGTCTCGTTGGCGACGATCGCGAGGAGCCACGAGCGAAAGGACGACTCTCCCCGATAGCGGGACAGGTTGCGGTATCCCTTCACGAACGCCTCCTGGATGACGTCCTCCGCATCCGAACCCGCGCCGAGCAGCACCGCCGTCCGGTAGGCGGACGCGGTGTGCCGGGCGACCAGGAGGTCGTACGCCCCCAGGTCACCGTCCCGAGCGCGGGTGACGAGCGCTTCGTCGTCCAGTGAAACCTCCGGTGGGATCACCCTCATGACACCGCCCGCACGGTGTGGGTTCCAGGCGCGGGGTGGAACCTCGGCGGGTGTGGCGGTGTCACCGGGGCATGATGACCACGACAAGCATCTCGCGTCGCACGGTTCTGAGCGTGCTCGCCGGTGCGGGCGCCGCAGCGTTGGTCGGCTGCGATCCAGCTCGGCGCCCGAACCAGGCCCGCGCCGTCGCGATCCCCGACGCACTGCTGGTCGAGGTCGACGACGGGTTTGGCGTACTGCGTGGTGCGGACCGGCAGACCATCCCGCGTTCTCTCGCCACCGCCGGCGGGCGGGCGATCTACGCGACCGCACCCGAGGGCGCCGACACCGCCTTCTGGCGGATCGACACCGCCACGGGCGGCATCTCCGCTCGGGTCAAGCTGCCCGGACGCTGGGTGCCGCAGGCCGTCTCGGCCAGCGGTACGACGGTGGCGCTCACGTCGAACGAGGCAAATGCCACCAGGGGGCGCCCGGAGGGGCGGGACGTGACCCCCGTGCTGATCGCCGACGTCACCGGCGTCCAGCACCGGCTGGAGTTGCGGGGCAATTTCGTGCCGGAGACGTTCACCGGAGATCTGGCCGGGCTCTTCGTCCTCGAGTGGCTCCCGGCGACGGCACCGGACCGCTACCGGGTCCGCGTCGTCGAATTCGCCACCAGGACGCCCGGCCCGCTCTACACCCGTACCAAGACGCCGGTGCCGCCCGGCGCCGAGGAGGAGATGCGCGGCGACGGGCGGCAGGCTGTGCTCGCGCCGGATCGCACCATCCTCTACACGCTCTACACCCACCAGCCGGACCACCAGCACACCCGCAACCTGGTCAGCGGGCGGCCGGGCAACGTGCACGCGTTCGTTCACACGCTGAGCGTCAACGAGCGCTGGGCGTACTGCATCGACCTGCCGCATCCGTTCGGTCAGGCGGCCGCGAACGGCCACGCCATGACGATCAGCCCGGACGGAGGTCGGCTCTTCGTCGCCGATGCCACGTCGGGCACCGTCGCCGAGATCGACACCGGGGAGCTGACCGTACGCCGGACAGCCCCGCAGCTCCGGGGCGCCGGGACCGCACACGCCGCGGCCGATAATGACCGCCTCTTCATCGGCGCCGGTACGGCGGTACGGGCGATGGATCTCACGCGCCTCGGCCGCACGGCTGACTGGCGGGTCCGTGAACCCGTGTCCGGCCTTGTGTTGAGCCGCGACGGCAGACGCCTCTACGTGGGCCAGAACGATGGCGTGAGCTGGCACGATCCCGGCACCGGCACCCAGCTGGGCCGCGTCGCTGTCCCCGGTCTCGTCGGCGTGCAGGGCCTGGCCGGCCACGCCTGACCGTGCGGATGCAGCTCTGGCCCGTCACACCTGCACGTACGCACGTCGTGCGGGTCAGGCCCATTCGCCCTCGAAGAGCGGGGCGATCGGACGTTCCCGACGCCCGATCCGCAGGTCCCCGAAGATCGTGCTCCGGTCCGCTCGCTCGACCTCCGCGTCCAGGTCGATGTGCAGCTCCTCGGAGGCGTCGTGGGCCGCGCCGATCAGCAGGATCTCGGTCCCGGGGTGGTCGAGAAAGCCGGGCGGGTCGAGCGGGGCGAAGCGTCGACCGTGGAACGTCTTCTGCAGTGGAGCGGGCAGCTTGACCTTTTGGGAACCACGCAGACCGACGCCCGGTGGGGAGGGCGCCTGCGGGTTCTTCACCGTGATGATGTAACTCGCCTCCGACTCGATGCCGAGGTCGTGCTGCGCCTCGCCGGGCCGGGTCGGCAGTTCGAGTTCGTACGCGAGATGGGTGTGGTCGTCATGCCGCGCGATCACGTAGGCGCCCTCCGCGGCGGGCCGGGCCGGGGGCTGCTCCCGTTCGGCGCGGGTCCTCGTGGCGTACCTGCGTGCCTGCAGTGCCTCGTGCAACTGCTCGGGCCGGTCCACCACCTCGTCGACGAACGCCCAGAACCGGTTGTGCTCGTCGATGTCGGGCAGCCGTTTACGCCCGACCACGAGCAGCCGCAGGTGCCGCCCCTGCCACGGGTGCATCACCACCAACAGTCGCTGCACCTCGTCCAGGGAGTCGACGTGCTCCTGCTCGACGCGCGGACGGTAGAGGAAGTAGATGTCCCCGTCCTCAAGCAGCTCAGCCATTCGCTCCGGGTACCCGAAACGACCGGCGACCAACGCCTGCCCCGACCAGCGCCGCCCGGGCCATCGCGGCGGACCGGGCCCGTTCGCTCGCACTCCCTTTCGGGCAACGCTGGTGGGCGATCCCGGGCGACCCGCCGCCGGGCCAGGCGACGGCTCGGATCACGCCCCGACTCCGCGGCCAACCGGATAGAGGAGCTGCCGGATGACCGCTGGCAGCTCGGCTTCCAGGTCCTCGAGTTCTTCGGCGCTCACGGCCTCGCGCAGGGTGGTCAGTACCGCGCGGGCCCCGTCAGCGGCCCGCTGGTCATCCATTCCCGTGCGCACCCGTACCTCGTTGAGGAACTCCACGAGGTCGAGGTGTTCGGCGAAGTCCACTTCCTTGTGCAGGTACCCGCGGAACTCCTCGGGGAGCTGCGTGGCCAGGTCGCGGGCCTCGCCGCCACTGATCCGTTCCGCCAGTGTCGTGAGCGTGGCTCGGATGACGGTCTCCGCCTCCGCCGCCGGCATTCCCGCCCGCTTCCCCACCGCTTCCAGAAACTCGGCGTGGTTCACGCGTTCTCCTTCCGGACTGTGCGTCGCGCTCCGTCAGGCGGCGGCGGCCCGACCCATCTCGGCGAGGATCCCGGTGGCCTGACCGAGCTCGATCAGGTAGCCGTCCGGGTCCCGCAGGTAGCACCGGATCTCGACGCCGTGATCCTTCGGCTCGGTCAGGAACTCGCCACCCCGTGACCGCCACTGCTCATAGACCGCCCGGACGTCGGTGACCCGGATGTTCATCGCGCTGCTGAGCGTGTGCGAATCCGGCGGTGCCTGTGCTCGTACGTCCGGCTTGTCGTCGGTCGGACCGCCCTCGCTGTTGATCACGAGGTAGCTGTTGTGGAACCGCAAGATCGCCGGCTGGCGTTCCCGCACCACCGTCGCTCCCAGCACCCGTCGGTAGAACTCCCGTGAACGGTCCACATCCCGCACGATCAGCAGGTGAGTGAGCACCAGTCCACCCTCGGGCTGGAAGTAGTCGGGCGCCTCGGTCGCCATCACGCCTCCCCCAGAGTTCAGGCGGCAGGGGGCTACCCGCTCGCGGCGCCGGCACACCTGCCGTCGGGCGGGTGCCGGCGATGCCGTCCGCCCTGGCCAGGGCCAACGTGACAACGACGACAAGATCCTGCTCTCGCCCGTCACGGCCGCGGACCGGTGCCTCGGCCCGCGGCCGGTCCCGGGTCAGCCCACGGCCGGGGCCGGTGCGGTGACCCGGCGGCGGATCAGGGCCGCCGCGCCGCCGAGCACGGCCACACCGGCGCCGAGCAGCAGGACCGCGTCGGCGCCGTGGGCCGAGAAGCCGGCGGTCTGGCCGGCCGGCAGCAGGCTGGAGGCCACGGTGATGCTGGCGGCGACGCCGAGGGCGGACCCGACGTAGCGGGCGGTGTTGTTGGCGCCGGAGCCCATCGCGACCCGGTCCAGGGGGACGCTCGTGATGGCGAGCCGGGCGAGTGCCGCGTTGAGCAGGCCACTGCCCGCCCCGGAGATGAGCAGGCCGGGGATGGTGCGGACCCAGGAATGCGCATCGGCATAGCCGACCATGGCCAGGTAGCCGGCGGCGGTCAGGGCGAAGCCGAGGACGAGTTGCCGGGTGGGCGCGAAGCGCGTGCCGTGGTGGCGCATCTGGTTGCTGACCACGAACGAGGCCCCCGCCCAGAGGAAGGCCAGGCCGGCGGTGCCCAGCGCGCTCATGCCGACCAACCGCTGCACCAAAGTGGGCAGGACGGTGCTCGGGCCGATCGCGGCGAGCCCGGTGAAGAACGCGCCGATGGTGGCGATCCGGAAGTCCGGCCGGCGGAACAGGGCGAGGTCGAGCATCGGCGCCCGGCCGCGGGCCTCGATCGCCACGAAGGCGGCGAGCAGCAGCGCCCCGAGCACCAGGGGGATCAGCACCGCGGGCCGCAGCCAGCCGGTGCGTCCGGCGGTGACGGCGATGAGCAGCAGCGACAGGCCCGCGGCGAGGGTCAGTACCCCGGATACGTCGATGTGGGCCGGACGCTCGGCGCGGGACTCGGCGAGCAGCCGGCCGCTGAGCACGGCCAGCACCGCGGCCAGCGCCGCGAGCACCAGGTGGGACCAGCGCCAACTGCCGAGACCGGTCAGGACGGCCGAGGTCAGCGGTCCGAGGGCGATGCCGGCGCCGAGCATCGACGCCCAGCGGGCCGTGGCGTGGGACCGTCCATGGTTGGTGTGGAAGGCGTGCCCGAGCAGGCCGAGCCCGGCGGCGAGGATCGCGGCGCTGGCCACCCCCTGCAGCACGCGGGCGGCGACGAAGGTGCCGGCGTTGGGGGCGACGGCGGCGCCGAGGGTACTGACGGCGAGCAGCGCGAGGCCGGCCCGGAATATCCGACGGCGTCCGAAATCGTCGCCGAGGCTGCCCGCCACCAGCAGGGTGGCCGCGAGCCCGAGGGTGATCGCGTTGATCAACCAGGTCTGGGTGGTGATGCCCGCCCCGAGGCTCCGCGCGGTCTGCGGCAGCACGGCCACCGGTGCGGTGTAGTTCATGAGAACGAGCAGGGTCGCGGCACAGACCGCGAACAGGGCCCGGGAGCCCGAGCGGGTGGCGTCCGGGACCGGAGCGGCGGACGGTGCGGTGACGCCGGCGGGTGTCGACATTCGGGAGCCTCTCAGTTCGGTGAACGAACCGAGACTAGCAGGGAAGGTTCATTGAATGAACCGACCGGGTGTAGGATCACCGCATGGCACTGGGGAAGAACTACGAAGGGCAGAACTGCTCCCTGGCCAGGGCGCTGGAACTGGTCGGCGAGCGGTGGACGCTGCTCGTCGTCCGCGACGCCTTCTACGGCGTACGCCGCTACGGCGACTTCCTCGCCCACCTGGACATCCCCCGGGCCGTGCTCGCCGACCGGCTCGCCACCCTCGTCGAGGCGGGCATCCTCCAGCGCCACCGCTATCAGAGCTCCCCGCCCCGGGACGAATACCTACTCACCGACCGGGGCACCGAACTCTGGTCGGTGATCCTCCCGCTGGCGCGCTGGGGCGAGCGGCATTTCGCCACCGGCGAGCCGCTGCGGACCTTCCGGCACGCCGCGTGCGGCACCGAACTCGACCCGGCCAGCCGCTGCCCGGCGTGCGGTCACGTCGACGTGCCACCCGGCGACGTCGAGGCCCACACCGGGCCGGGCGTCCCGGCCCAGCCGCGCCAGGACCCGATCAGCGTCGCGCTGCGCCAACGCCCACACCGGCTCCTCCAACCGCTGCTCTGAGCCGGCCCGGCCGTGGGCTGTCGAGACGCGGTCGCCGGGG
Organism: Micromonospora sicca; assembly: GCF_003172935.1. Classification (GTDB taxonomy): domain Bacteria; phylum Actinomycetota; class Actinomycetes; order Mycobacteriales; family Micromonosporaceae; genus Micromonospora; species Micromonospora sicca. The sequence goes on from NZ_QGKS01000346.1 coordinate 79,110, forward strand.
CCGCGATGGGCCAATCGATCCTTTCGGCACCTCTGTGCTCGCTGGCGAGGGATTGGAAGTGTTGGGCGGTGGCCGCGAACTCGGCGTGAAGGCCGGCGGCGGCTTGACGACGCCCGGCTGGCGTGCCACAGTTCTAGAACTGTTATAGAACTGTGGAGGTACGCATGCGGGAACTTCTCGTGGCCGTCGGCCGTCCGGAGGTGAGCAGCTCGGTCATGCGCGAGCCGGCCGACCTCGGGCGCTTCGGCGAGTACGGCGGCCGGTTCGTCCCGGAGTCGCTGATCCCGGCGTGCGAGGCGGTCGAGGCGGCGTTCCGCGAGGCGTGGGCCGATCCCCGGTTCCGCGGACAGCTCGACCGGCTCCTGACCGTCTACGCCGGCCGGCCGACCCCGATGACGCCGGCGTGGAACCTCTCCGCCGAACTCGGGATCACGCTGCTGCTCAAGCGCGAGGATCTGGCGCACACCGGCTCCCACAAGATCAACAATGTACTCGGGCAGGCCCTGCTCGCGCGTCGGATGGGCAAGACCCGGCTGATCGCCGAGACCGGCGCCGGCCAGCACGGCGTCGCCACCGCGACCGCCGCCGCCCTGCTCGGCATGGACTGCACCGTCTACATGGGCGCGGAGGACACCGAGCGCCAGGAACTCAACGTGTTCCGGATGAAGATGCTCGGCGCCGAGGTCGTCGCAGTGCACAGCGGCAGCCGTACGCTCAAGGACGCCTGCAACGAGGCCATGCGCCAGTGGGTGGCCCGGGTCGACGACACCTACTACTGCGTGGGGTCGGTGATGGGCCCGCACCCGTACCCGTGGATGGTGCGGGAATTCCAGCGCGTCATCGGCGACGAGGCGCGGACGCAGACGGCGACCGAGCTGACCGCTGGCGTACCCGATTACGTGGTGGCCTGCGTCGGCGGCGGCTCCAACGCGGCCGGCACGTTCGCCGGCTTCGCCGACACCGATGCCCGGCTGATCGGCGTCGAGGCGGCCGGCGGGGCCGCGATGACCGACGGGGCGCCGGGGATCGTGCACGGCTACCGCTCGAAGGTGCTGCAGGACGCGAACGGCCAGATCGCCGAGGCGCACTCGATCTCGGCCGGCCTCGACTACCCGGGCATCGGCCCGGAGCACGCCCACCTGGGCGACATCGGGCGCGCCCGCTACGTCACCGTCACCGACGACGAGGTGCTCGACGCCGTCCGACGGCTGGCCCGGGCCGAGGGCATCCTCTGCGCGCTCGAATCGGCGCACGCGGTGGCGTGGGTGATGCGCACGGCCGGGAGCGACGAACTGCCGCCCGGCGCGACCGTCGTGCTGACGCTGTCCGGCCGGGGCGACAAGGACATGGCGACCCTGATGGAGCGTGCGCAGTGAGCCGCCTGGAAACGACCCTCCGGGCCGCCCGGGACGCCGGGGGCAAGCTGCTCGTCCCGTACGTCACCGGCGGCATCACGGCCGACTGGACCGACCATCTGCTGGCGTACCAGGAGGCGGGGGCGGACGCGATCGAGGTCGGGCTGCCGTTCTCCGACCCGATGCTCGACGGCGTGACCATCCAGCAGGCGTCCGACCGGGCCCTCGAGCAGCGCGTGACGCCGGACCGGATCCTTTCCGACCTGGCCGCCGTCCGGGACCGCGTACGCGTGCCGCTCGTCGCGATGACGTACGCCAACCTGGTCGTACGCCTGGGTTACACCGAGTTCTGCCGGCGGCTCGCCGATGCCGGGGTGTCCGGGCTGATCGTGCCGGACGTGCCGCTGGACGAACTCGGCGGCCTGGACGACGCGGCCGCGGCGGCCGGCGTCGACCTGGTCCTGCTGGTGGCGCCGTCGACGACGCCGGAGCGGCTGGACGACATCTGCGCCCGCAGCCGCGGCTTCATCTACGCGGTCAGCGTCATGGGCACCACCGGCGAGCGCGCCGACCTGGCCGCGACCGCGACCGCGCTGGCCGCGTCGGTCACCGCGCGCACCGACCGGCCGGTGCTGATCGGCTTCGGCGTCTCGACCGCGGCGCACGCGGTCGCGGCGGCGGCGACGGCGGACGGGGTGGTGGTCGCCTCGGCGCTGATGCGTAGGGTGCTGGACGGAGCCACTCCGGAGGAGGTCGCCGTCGACCTCGCCGCGATCCGGGCCGGGCTCGACACCGTGGCGACCGGGACGTCGACCGGTTCCACGGCCGGGCGAGTGGAGCAGCATGGATATGCGAGAGCGGCGCGCGCCTAAGTACATGGCGATCGCCGCCGATCTGGGGCAGCGGATCCGGGCCGGCGAGTACGCCGCCGGGTCCGCCCTGCCGTCGCAGCGCGACCTGAGCACGTCGTACGGCGTCACGCTGGCCACGCTGCGGCAGGCGTTGCGGGTGCTTGAGGACGAGGGGCTGCTCAGCCAGCAGCCGGGGCGGGGCACGTTCGTGGCCGAGCCGCGGGCGGCGTACCGGCTGGACTCGCTGCGCAGCCTGGCCGACGACCTGGTGGCGCAGGGGCAGACGGTCAGCACCGAGATCATCGACCAGAGCCTCGGCGCCGCCCCGGACTGGGTGGTCGAACGGATCGGGGCCGGGGTGGCGCTGCGCCTGGAACGCGTACGCCTGCTGGCCGGGCGGCGCGCCGTGCACCAGGTGTCGTGGGTGCCCGACCCGACCGGCGCCCGGATCGCCGAGACCGACTTCAGCGCGGTCTCGCTGTACGCCGCGATCGCCAGCACCGGGCTCGTGGTGCACCGCGCGACCGAGACGCTCCGGCCCGGCCTGCTCGACGATCCGGCCGCCGAGCTGCTCCGGCAACCGGCCGGCACGCCGGTGTTCGTCTCCGACCGCACGACGTACGTCCTCGACGAATCCCCCGTCGTCTTCGACCGGGCCACGATCCTCGGCACGGTCATGGAGATCCGGACCGAACGCGTCGCCACCGGGCTGTCGCTGCGGTGGAGCCGGCTGAAGCACTAGGCTGTGTCTCCTGGATCATGGTTTGGGGCGGTCCGGTTTCGCGCGTAGCCAGATGAGGATGTCGGCGATTTGCACGGTGGCGCGGTAGCGGCAGGCGAGCTTGTCGTACCTGGTGGCCACGGCGCGGAACTGCTTGCGTCGGTTCATCAGCCGTTCGATGGTGTTGCGCTGCCGGTAGCGGTGCGGACGGAACGTGGGCGGGCGACCACCGCGTGACCCTCTCCGGGCGCGGTTGGCCTTCTGTCGTCCTTTTCGGGGATGTCGTGCGGGATGCCTCGGGCCCGCAGCGAATGGCGGTTGCCGCGCGAGCTGTACGCCTTGTCCGCCGAGAGGGAGTCGAGGCGTTTGCGCGGGCGGCCGATCCCGCCGGGGCGGGCCACGGCCACGTCGTCGAGCAGCCGCACCAGCTGTCGGGTGTCGGAGTCCTGGCCCGGGGTCAGGTGACTGGTCAGGTTCCGGCCTCGTCCGTCACCGATCGTGTGGATCTTCGTGGTCCACCCGCCGCGCGACTTGCCGAGTCCTTCCCGTCGCGCTGTGTCACGACTGTCCAGCCCCCTTTACGGGCGCCAGCGGCGTGCTGGTGGGCCCGCACGATCGTGGAATCGGCGTTGCCGTGCCAGTCCAGATCCCCGGCCGCGTCCGCGTCGGCCTGCAGCATCGCCTCGATCCGCGCCCAGGTCCCGTCCTCCTGCCAGCGGGCGAACCGCTTGTACAGCGTCTTCCACGGCCCGTACCGTGCCGGCACGTCCCGCCACGGCACCCCGGTACGCACCCGAAAGACGATCCCGTTGATCACCTGCCGGTGATCACGCCACCGCCCACCACGCTGCGGTGTCATCGCCGGCAGCAACGGCGCGATCCGCGCGTACTCGACGTCGGTCAGCTCAAACCGCCCACTCACGACAGACATGGATAGCCGAACCAGGACCCAAGATCCAGGAGACACGCCCTAGGGGCGGCAGGTCGGCCGCCGACGAAACGTCCTGTCATGGCACCCCTCTGTGTCATCCATGCAGGAGCGGGGAACGGTGTTCTAGGCTGGGGTTCGGCGAATCCGAGAGTGACTGTTCCGAAGTGTCGATCATGGGAATCGGGTCGGCCGCGCTGGATTGAAGAGTCGCCCCCACGTGTCCTCCCGGGCCCGTCCCGGCTTTCTTGGCGTCTTTGATCATTTGCTTGTAGACAATGTCGGACAGCCGTCGCTTGAGCGCGCGCATGGCCTCCATCGGTGTTTGCCGGCGGCGAGTTTGCGCCGGTAGTAGGCGCGTCCTTCGGTGCCGTGGCGCAGTTGGACGACGGCCATGATGTGCAGCGCCCGGTTGATGCGCCGGTTCCCGGCTCGGGACAGGCGGTGGCGTTGCTGGTCACCGGACGACGCGTCCAGGGGTGCGGTGCCGTTCCAGGACGCGAAGTGCCCGCGGGTGGCGAAGCGGCTGATGTCCGCGACGTCACCGATCAGGCGGGCGGCGCCGGAGGGGCCGATGCCGTTGAGCTCCTGCAGGCTGCTGCCGGTGGTCTCGACGAGCTCGGTCAGTTCCTTGTCCGCGGCCTTGATCTTCTTGTCGACCTGGACCAGTTCGGTGATCAGCTCCGCCTGCGGCATCGGAGGAGCGCTACCTCAACCTAGTGATCGGCTCTGCTCAGATCTGGGCTAAACGAGTCGGCGCCGTATCGAGGTCACCGACGAGCGGGTCCGGGGCACGCATGCGCCACGCGTCGGTGACGAGCTCCTTCAGACGATCGACGCTCACCTGCGTCAACCGCAGCATGACCAAGGGCAACCCGTCATACGCCGGCGTGGTGAAGAAAAGCTCGGGCTCGCCGAGGAGTAACGCCTGCTTCTCCGCTTCGTCGCCGACGTACAGCACCGCGATATCGGTCCGGATGAGGCGCGACGTACCGGGTCTGCGCTCAGGGTAGGACCAGACGAACCCTTTGTCGGCGACCCGGAAGTCGAAGCCATCACTGTCGATCTCGACCACGTGAGGCAGCGCCAGCGCCAGCTGACGAACATCGTCGGCGTCAGCCATCGAGGTCGCTCCAGCACGCCGCCTCCTGCATCCGTACAGCCTAACCACCGCGCGGCTCCGCCAGCCGACAGGACTCGACAGCGAGACGACCCGCCGGAAGCCACAGAGCCGCCTGCGGACCCGGCTGGAAGTAGTCCGGCGCCTCGATCGCCATCCACGCCTCCCCGTCCAGTCGGCAGCGGCGTACCCGCGTGGCGACGCGGGCACACCTGCTCCTGCCTCACCTGTGGGTGCTATGAGCCGGGTCGCCGCCCGCCGCCGGCACCCACCGGTTCGATCACCTGCCGGAAATCCTTCGAAAGCTGGGCCATTGCGTTCTCGAACTCGTCACGGGAAACAGCCTCACGTAGCGTGGTGAGCACCGCGCCGACCCCGGCACCGGCGAGCGCACGGTCGACGCCCGGGCCCGCCGCCACCCGATCCACGAACTCCTCGAGCCCGAACGACTTGGCATGTTCCCCTCTACCTCTAAGCGGTGGCGGTTTGCGCAGGGGATCGTCAAGCCCTTCCGGAAGCTGAAAGGCAAGGTCCTCAGCCTGGCCGGCGCTGATCCGATCTGCCAATGTCTCCAACGTCGCGCGGGTGAGTGTCGCCGCCTGATCGGTCGACACCTTTGCCCGCGTTGCCACTGCGTTGATGAAATCCTGGTATTCCACCTGATTCTCCTCTCCGGCCCGATCGCCGTCGAACCGCCAGTTACGAGCCCCTGACCTCCATGCGCCGCGGTTCGGTTCGGTGCGCTTTGCCCACGCGTACGGTCAAACACGCCGCCGGAAAGACTCGCGTCGACGCTGTTCGGGTTGATATCGATGATGTAGGCGTCATCGGTCTCTTCCATGTCGATTGGTGCGACCGCCATGGTCGGGGGCGTCCCGTCGCCCAGAAAGTCCTGCATCAGCCGGCCCATCCGGTCATCCAGGTCCTCCACCGCCGATCGGGTGGGGCCGGACCGTCGCGTAGGAGAGACAGTCACGCAAACTTCACCTCTCTCGGGGTGCCGAGCGAACTGTTACCTCGACAGCCTCCTGCGGCGGGGGGTGACCCTGCCTCCTCCCGATCGGGCGAATCACCAAGACGCGCTACGGCGACATCCTCGACATTCCGATGAACCGGGACGGGAGGGCGAACTGTTGGCGAAGCTGCGCGGGCGCGCTACGAGGTCACCCGCGACGACGAAGTCATCAACCTGCTCGACGGCAGAGACTTCCGCGCGTCGCCTGGGCCAGCGGTGGGCCCGCCGCGAATTGCTGAGCCGGCGTCGCGAGGCCGGGTAAGCGGCGCAGCCGGCGGGAGCAGGGGCCGTCGTGGCCGGCGCGGAGGAGGCAGCGCCGGCCGGCGGGCATCAGTCGGTCGCAGAAGACCCGGTGACGTACGTTCTGATCGGCCTCGGCGGAGACGATGGTCTCCCCCGGGTCGGTCTACGGCAGGACGAGCAGCCAGCGGCCGACCACCCGGGCCAGGCGCTGCGCGGCGGGCAGGTCGGTGGCGACGATCGCGGCGCTCGAAGCCGAGGTTGGAGTAGCCGTTCTGGATTTGCCAGGGCTCGTAGAACGGGTGTACGCCGGGTAGAGGATCTCCTGCCGCCTGGCCTCCCTCCTCCCACTCGACGACGAAGTCGAACCCCGGGCGGTGCAGGTTGAGTCGCTCGTAGCTGGCGGTGTCGGCCAGCCCCGCCACGATCGCCTCGTCGGGCTGCACGCCCGCGTTGTCGAACACCTGCGCGTTCGGGAAGAGAGCGCCGATCCGTCGCTCCACATACGGGAGACGGCTCATTCCCGCAGCTAGCAGCACGTAGTCGATGCCGCCGCTCAGCTCCTCCGGCCCCATCGCGCGCAGCTCGGACGCCGACCGCTTGCCGCGCTCGGTCAGCCGGGCGGCGCGCAGCTCCCGCCCACACCAGCCGCTCGGCTACGTCCATCTGCTCGCGGGGGGCCTCCTCCAGCTGCTCCCCCGTGTAGGTCAGGATCGGCACCTGCCCGATCTGACGGGACGGCAATTAGAGGGCATCTTGATCAGATCGGCATCGGTGTGTCCGCTTCGGGGTGATCATCACGCCAGGATGGCGTCGCTTCGTGGGTGAGGCGCCGGCTCATGTTGTCGATCATGGCCCAGTGGATGTGGGCGCGGGAGTGTTCGGGTGACGTTTCGTAATCGCGGACGAGTCGCCGGTGGAGCATGATCCAGCCGTTGGTGCGTTCGATGGCCCACCGCTTGGGCAGCGGTTGGAAGCCTTTCTGGCCTGGGGTTTTCGACACGACTTGCACGTCAATGCCGTGTGCGCCGCCGCGTTCGATGACCGTGGTGCGGTAGCCGGCGTCGACCCACACCGTGCTGACGTGACGGTGGGTGGCGGCGAGGCGGTCGATGACATCACGGCCGGCGGCGGTGTCCGAGACGCTGGCGGCGGTGACGATCACGACCAGTAGCAGGCCGAGGACATCGGTGGCCAGGTGCCGCTTGCGGCCTTTGATCTTCTTGCCGGCGTCGATGCCCTGGCTGGACTCGGGCACGTTGGTGCTGGTCTTGACGCTCTGCGAGTCGATGATCGCCGCGGTGGGCTCCGGGTTACGCCCGGCTGTCTGCCGGACCTTGCCGCGCAGCAGGTTGTGGATGGTCTCGGTGGTGCCGTCCGCGGCCCAGCGGGTGAAGTAGGCGTGCACGGTCTTGTACGGGGGGAAGTCGTGGGGCAGGTACTCCCAGGCGATGCCGGTGCGGTTGACGTACAGGATCGCGTTGACGATTTCCCGCAGGTCATGCACCGGCTTCTTGAGGCCCAGGCCGCCCTGAGCGGCCCGCCACGCGGTCATGGTCGGCTCGATCAGCGCCCATCGGGCATCGGACAGATCAGTGCGATACGGACGGCGAGGGGTCGTCATGCATCGATCATCACGATCCACACCTCCCACTCCCCGCAACACGCCAATCAGCGTGTACTACATCCAACCCGACCAAGACGCCCTCTTAGACGGGGTGACGGGACGGCAATTAGACGGGGTGACGGGACCGCCTGGATCCGCTCCGGAGGGGATCGGGCACCGGTCAAGCGGCGGAATCGTCACCGCCGCAGGCGCCGACGCTCTGCCCATTCGATCTTCAGGCTGGGCCCTGACCCCCTTGATCTTGAATGTCGTACCCCTGCGGCACGATGTGCGCCATGACGACGCACCACCCGAACCCCCGGCGCCTGGTCTACGGCCACGCACAGATGCACGACTGCCTCGCCTTCGCCGACGCCGACACCGCCCCCGCGGAGGCCGAGGAGATCAAGGCGCTGGCCTCCGTCCGCACCTGGGGCGAAGCCCGGCAGGTCCAGACCACCCACCTGTGGAACCCCGCAGGCCCGGAGTACCACGACCCCGAGGACGGGTTCGCCGACGACAAGCCGTTCAACATCAACGAAGTTGGTGCGGTTGTGGAGGGAGACTGGCCCCCGATGGTCACGGAGCGGGCGTTCGAGCTGCTGCCGCAGGACCTGCGGGCCCGGTTCGGAAGACGCGAGTTCACGGCCCTCAACGGCGACATCCTCGAGATCCCGCTCGACCGTGAAGCCGAGCTGGTGGCCGAGCTGCGCCAGCGCGGCTACGAGGTGACCCGCGACGACGATCTCATCAACGTCCTCGACGGCCGCAGCTTCAGCCCCCTCGGCTGAAGCGGGCCGGGCAGGGACACCGCAGCGGCCAGGCACCCTGCGCCCGGTCGAGGCAGATTCGACCTCGGCCGGGCTGCGGCGCCTGACCTCTCGCCGAACGCCGGGCTATCCCCCGGCCATCGCCCCGAGGATGACGAACGGTTCCTCGCCGACGATGACCTGCGTAGCCACAGCAGCAGGAGCATCACCGGCACGCCGGGCACGGCCAAGGTGAAGAACGCGGGCCGGTAGTCGTAAGCGGTGGCGGCCAGTACGGCGGCGACCAGCAACGGCCCGGCGACGCCGCCCGCCTGGTCGAGCGCCTCATGGACGGCGAAGCCCTTGCCGCGGCCTACTGCCGCAGCGGCGTGGGAGATCATGACATCCCTCGCCGGGCCGCGGATCGCCTTGCCGGCACGCTCTGCCCGCCGACCCTCAGGGCCACGGAGCTGATGATCGATGTAGACGAGCCGGCGCTTTTGTGCGGCATTGCCCGGGCGAAATTGGCAGGATGGCGCCATGGCCACGGTCGCTGTGATCGGTCTGGGTGGAATGGGTAGCCGGATGGCGGGCCGGCTGCTCGATGCCGGCCATGACCTCGTTGTCTGGAACCGCACGCCGCAGAGGGCCAGCGATCTTGTGGCGCGTGGCGCGGTCGCTGCCGACAGTCCGGCAGAGGCTGCCCGCCGGGCCGATTTGGTCATCACCATGCTGTCCGACCCGGCCGCGCTGCAAGAGGTGGTCGAGGGCCCGCAGGGCATCCTCGCCGGTGCTACCGCGTCGACGGCGCTCGCTGAGATGTCCACGGTCGGGCCGGCTGCCGTGCGACGGTTGGCCGCGATGCTGCCGGATGGTGTTGGCCTGCTCGATGCGCCGGTGCTGGGCAGCGTCTCGGAGGCCGAGTCCGGTTCGCTACGGATATTCGTCGGAGGGCCGGAGCCGCTCGCCCAACGGTGGATGCCGGTGTTGGCCGCGCTTGGCTCGCCGATGCATGTCGGACCGCTCGGTGCCGGCGCGACCGCCAAACTGGTAGCCAATTCGACCCTCTTCGGAGTGCTCGCTGTTCTCGGTGAGGCGCTCGCCCTCGCGGATGGGCTCGGACTGCCGCGTGACACCGCGTTCGAGGTCTTGTCCGTGACTCCCGTCGGCTCGCAAGCGGATCGGCGACGACCAGCGATCGAGTCCGATCAATTCCCGCTCCGGTTCGCGCTGTCACTCGCCCGCAAGGACGCCGATCTGGTCGTGTCGGCCGCCGAGTCGGCAGGCGTCGAACTGCCGGTCGCGGCGGCCGCCCGGCAGTGGGTCGCGTCAGCCCAGGAGGCCGACCTTGGCGACCGGGACTACTCGGCCGTGATCGCGCACATCACCGACACTGCCCGATCAGCCTGAGACCGGGCCGTGCTGCAGGCCCGTCAGGTGGCCGTTGAACTCTTCCTCGCCTGCCAAGTACCGCTCGTCATAGGCTCTGCCCGGCGGCAACCCGCCACCGTCCGCCTGCACCGGCTACGAAGCGACCTACGCTGGCTCCGTCTCGCAGGGCAGCAGGCAATGCCAGCGGAACGGAAGCTACTACTCGTCGGTCTCGGGGACCCACCGCGCCTGCCTCGACGGGCCGATCATGCGTTCACATGGTGTGAACTGCCCGCCAGGTTCAGCGTGGTTGACTCAGCCACTCCCAGGCGCGGCGGAGGCCCACCTGCACCGGGTCGTCACCCGTGGCCTCGACCTCTCTGGCCGGCGTGTCCTCGCCCGGCTCGTGCATCTCGGCACCGGGCACCGACAGCACCACCCCCCGCTCGTACAGGTCGGCGATCTGCTCGCGGTGGGCGAAGCGGTGGGACCCCGGCTCCGGCGGTGCCACGACGATGCCGTGGAGGATGTCCGCCCGTTCGTCCGCGAGCACGTGCTCGACCACGCCGACGGGTGCCGAGTCGACGTCGTAGACCCGGGTGCCGAGGGCGACCGCAAGGTACGAGACCTTCGCGCCGAGATCCTCCACAACGTTCACGTTACCCGCCGCGTGATCACCATGGGCCCGATCACTCGTGGTCGGTGCGGACGCCAGGCGGTGCGCGGCGGGCAACCGCCGCGCCCACCCACGATGCCTCTGATCCCGTTCACGGTCAGCCCAGCTCTTCGCCCGGGTCCGACCTGATCACCTGGAACCTGCCCCCGGCACTCGGACCTCGCCACTGCCGAGGCGTTCACCAGACGCTATGGCGAGGCGACGAGGCCGAGCATCGTGGCGACCACGAGGCCGTGACTGTGGCTGGCCGCGATGCACGGCGGCGCCGTCCCACGGCGGGTCACCACGGACACCACCATGCGGGTCACGCCGTACGCAGCCAGCCGAGGGTCTTCATGGAGGAGAGGCTGGTCGCCTTGAGGCCAGCATCGGAGACGGTCCAGAGCACCCCGTCGACCACCAGTGACCGGCGGATCGGCGCCAGATGCTCGGGACGTCCGGTGCCCAGCGTGTGGTCGACCGTGCCGACCTCGGTGAACCCGCCGTCGCCGACCCGCAGAGCCACCGCCACGTTGGTCGGCAGGCCCGGCCTGCCCAGGTCCTTCACCGCACCAGGTTTGCTCACGGCGCCTGCGCCGTAGACGGTCAGTGGGACCACGACCAGGCGTTCGGCCGGCCAGTAGAGGAATGCGTGCGGGTCGAACTCCGCCTCGGAGTGCCCCTGCTTGACGTGATACTGGGCGATCCGGGTCGGCTTGGTCGGATCGGAGACGTCGAAAAGCGAAAGCTGGGTGCCCTGGACACGGCCCCGGTCGGACGCCTCCTGCCCGACGCCGAGCAGCCGTCCTTCGCCGGCCGGGTGCAGGTACGCCGAATACCCGTTGATCTTCAGTTCGCCGCTCACCTTCGGCGCCGTCGGGTCACGCAGGTCGACGGTGTAGAGCGGGTCGGTCTGCCGGAAGGTGACGACGTACCCGGTGCCGCCAACGAACCGTACGGCGTGGATCCGTTCCCGCTTGCCCAGTCCGGTGACCTTGCCGACCTGGGTCAGCGTCGTGCCGTCGGCGCGCAGGACGTACACGCTGGACGTCGAGTCAGGCTTATCCCCCAGGTCCGGCCACTGGTGGTGGCCACTCGCAGGTGCCCGTCCCACTCCGACATGGCGTACTGGTTGATCAGCCAGCCCGGTACGGACGCGGCGGCGAGGTACCGCGGGCCATCCGCCCCCGAGGTGTCGAACTGGTAGATCTCGGTGGTCTCGTCCTTGGGACCGGGTGCGACGTTCCGTGCGGTCACCATCGGCAGCACCCGCCAGCGCTGGTCATTGGCGACGTACAGCCTAGGTCCGTTGCTGTAGACGGTGTCGCCGTCGGCGATCACGGTGACCGGGTCGCCGCCGGCGAGCGTGGCCGCACTGAGGTCGAAGCTGAGCACGGTCACCAGCGACGTACCGGAGTAGCTGGCCGGCCGGCTCACCCGGTCGCAGCCGACCCGTCCGGTGCTGGTTCGCCCGCCGGAGGTGACCTCGTACCGGGGCAGCCAGTCGTCCGCGGTGGCGTTGTCGATGATCTCGCGGTTGGCGGCGGTACGCTGCTCGTCGGTGGCCCGTTCCCGGTACGGGAAGCTCAGCCGGGGCGCGGAGCGGACTACGACACGGACCGTCGTGCCCACCTGGCGGGCGTCCACCAGATTGCCGTCGATCCGGTATTCGCCGATGGCCTTCGGCGCGGCGGAAAGGTCGACCATGATCAGCCGGGGGCCGACGATGCCGTCCGGAATCGCGGCAGAGCCCCCGTCTGCCGGGGCGGGGCGCCCGACTCCCTCGGGGACGGCGTCTTTCGCCGTTCCAACCCACCCCTCGCGGAGCAGCACCAGCGCCCGGTCACCCTGCAGCAGCAGGCTGTCTTCGGCCCCGCCGAACCCGCCGGGTGCCAGTTTCAGTTCCCCGGTCAGCTGGCGGGTGGCCGGGTCAACCACGTACAGGCTGCCTCGATTGATGGTGACGATCCGCTTGCCGTCGGTCTTGACCAGGTCCGGTTCGTCGACCCCGGCCTCGTGGGTGTTGGTGCCCGAGTAGCCGGCGCCGGCAGCCCCGGCCGCCGCGTCGCCCTGAGCTGCCGCGTTGCCCCCGGGCCCCGCATCCGCACGCTTCGCTCCGGCGGGCGCCCCGGCCCGTTCCGCGTTATCGAAGGTACGCATGTCCCCGTACGGCCCGAACCCCCAGGGCCCGACGTACGCCTTGGCGGCCGCCTTGAGCTGCTGCAGCGCCTCCGCGCAGGAGTCGAACGCGACGAGCCGGAACCCGCCAGCGGGCACTCCCCGGTCACGTGGTGGCGCGGGGACCGGCTCCGCCGTACAGCCGGTGACCAGGGCCAGGCTGGCGACCAGGGCCAGTCCCATGACTCGGGCCGGAGTCATGACTCGGGGGATCCCGGTGGCGGGCGTTGGATGCAGTACGTGGACGCTGCTACCTGTCATGCGTCCTACGACGTGCCTGCCCCGGTCCGGGTTCTCGGGCCGGGGCAGCTGGTCAGGGCCGGTACGGCCACCGGTCGGCCCGACTCGACGACCCAGCGCGCGACCGCGAGCGGGAGGTGGCCGTCGCGCTCGGGAGTGGCATGTCGAACGCGAAGATCGGCGCCGAGCTGGGCATGAGCGAACCGACCGTCAAAAGCCACGTGTCCCGGCTGCTGACCAAACTGGACCTCAACAACCGCGTTCACCACGCCGTGGAGGTAGCCCGTCTGCTCTCTGCTGAGTACCACGCCAGCGGACACGGCAGGCTCTGGTCTGTCATTCCTGAAGGAGATTCCATGGCCCTGGCGGGCCTCCCAACGGGTGGATGAAACTGGATTCAGCGTGTTGCTCGCCGACGTCGACCCCGCTTGGCCTGATTGGTTAAGGCCGTGAAGGAGATTGACGCGGGAGTCCCTCCGCCGGGTTCCCCGGGTTGCTGCTACGAGCGCGTGTCTCAGTGTCTTGATCTATGTGGGCTCCGCGGGCAGCACGCCTTGGATGGCGCAGCTGTAGGGAGGTCCAACGTGGAGATCATGTACGAGAACGCCGCTGGGATCGACGTTCACAAGAAGCAGATCACGGTCGCGGTGCGCACGCCTGGGGCGCGACGCGGACGGCATCAGCAGGTACGCCGTTACGCGACGTTCTTTACCGCGCTGCGGGAGATGGTGGAGTGGCTGACCGCGCTCGGCGTCACCCACGTGGCGATGGAAGCGACCGGGATCTACTGGCGGCCGGTGTGGCATGCGTTGGCCGAGGCCGAACGGTTCGAGGTTCTGGTCTGCAACGCCGCGCACGTCAAGAACGTCCCGGGCCGCAAAACAGACGTTGGTGACGCGGCGTGGCTGGCTCAGTTGCTGGAGGTGGGTCTGCTTCGGGGCAGCTTCACCCCACCCGAGCACCTGGTCGCGATTCGGGACCTGACCCGCTACCGCTCAAGTCTGGTGCAGGAACGCACTCGGGAGACTCAGCGGCTGTGCAAGGTTCTCGAAGACGCTGGGATCAAGGTGGACTCGGTGGCTTCCGAATCGCTGGGCGTGTCGGCCCGTCACATGATCGAAGCGCTCGTGTCCGGCGAGCGTGACCCTGCGGTGCTGGCCGAGCTGGCTCGAGGTCGGTTGCGCAAGAAGATCCCGGACCTGACGTTGGCGTTGGGCGGCCGGTTCAACGCCCACCACGGTTTGATGTGCCGCTTGCACTTGGACCACATCGACCATCTGGCCGCCGCGATCGGGCGTGTAGAGGCCCAGGTTGAAACGATGATCGTCCCGTTCGAGGTGCCGCGGCGTCGGTTGTGCACCGTGCCCGGCATCGCTGAGCGGGCCTCCGCCGCGATCATCTCCGAGATCGGAGTGGACATGTCCTGGTTCCCATCCGGAGGGCACCTGGCGTCCTGGATCGGGCTGTGCCCCGGCAATCACGAATCGGCCGGAAAGCGCAAGACGGGTAAGGCCCGCAAGGGCAACCAGTACCTCAAGTCCGTCTTCGTCGAGGCCGCCTGGGCTGCGGTGCGCACCGACACCCGGCTCAAGGCCCGCTACCAACGACTGTTACGCCGCTTCGGCGGCGCCCGTAACCAGGTCGCCGTGAAGAAGGCCATCGTCGCGATCGCCCACACGCTGTGCGTGATCGTGTGGCACCTGCTGCATGCCGGGGTCGACTACACCGACCTCGGCGCCGACTACTACACCCGAAGAGACAACCCCGAGATCCGCAAGAACCAGCTGATCCGCCAGCTCCAGGAACTCGGCTACACCGTCGAACTCGCACTGGCCGCTTAACCGGTGCCCAGATCCCCGTCAGGACTTCGTCCTGACGCTGCCGCCGGGCGTGTCGGTCTCCAGTTTCGTCTCAGTGGGGCCGTGTCAACCCTTTTTGGTCGGACTGCTGCGACCGGTTTGTGCTGGTTCCCGGCTCGGTGCAGGCAAACGCCGGTAGGGGGTCGGGGTCAAGGCTCGACCGGAGGTCGACCGCGTCAGCGGCTTGGTCTTGACGCCGATCCCGTGCGGCGCAGAATCGGTGCGCCGGGAGACACACGCTCAGCTGGTGAAGTTGTGGGGGTGTGGCCGTGTTCTTCACCGTCCATAATGTGGACGAGTTGGCGAGCCGGGAGGTCCCGGTGCCGGTCATTCCTTCGCCACGCGGGTCTGCCCTGGTGGCATGAAGTGAGACGGCCGCGGCCAGGCGGGGTCAATCAAATCACTCGACCACGCCGGTGGGGGTCAGACAGACCACGACCTCGCGCCTGGCCGCGCCGGGACTGGGGGTGTTCATGTCGGGGTGGTGGCCAGGCAGCGGATGTGTCCGTCGCGTAGGCCGTAGAAGACGAGGGTGAGTAGTTCGCGGGCGGCGGCGACCTTGGCGATGTTGTTGCCTCGCCGGGCAGCGAGCCGGGCCTTGGTGGCGGCGAGGGGCCCGTGGTGGACGCGTTGGACGGCCTCGACCGCGGCCCAGCGGACGAGGTTGTTGCCCTGCTTGGTGATGCGCCCACGGTGGACTTTCGTGTCCGACTCACGGTGGCGGGGTGTCATGCCGGCCCAGGAGCACAGCTGCTGCGGGCGGGTGAACCGGGTGACGTCGCCGATCTCGGCGACGAATACCGCGCCCAGCACCGGGCCCACGCCGGGCAGTGCCTGGACCGCCCGGAACCCCGCGTGGTGGTTCAACTCGGCGCTGATCCGCTTGCCGACCATGTCGATCTCGAAGGTGTACGCGTCGATCAGGCGGAGCAGGGACAGCACGCGGGCCTGGAACGGTGGATCGAGCCGCAGCTCGTCGAGCTGCCGCCGGCCGGCCGCGCCGAACATGTCCGAGGGCGCCAGGGTGACGCCCTGCCGGGCGAGCACGGCGT
>NZ_QGKS01000029.1 GCF_003172935.1 Micromonospora sicca
ACGGTGACGCCTGTGATGGTGCGGCCGCCGTGTTGTTCGAGGTCGAGTTGGCTCTTGAGGGTCTGGTTGACCGATTCAATGCTCTGCCGCACCGCCCGCAGCAGGCCACGACCGGGGCGCGCCGGTTCGGTGCGGTACGCGGGTCGCACGAGGGTGATACCGCTGTCGTTGAGCCAGGTTTCGGTGTCGCGGTCGCGGTAGCCCTTGTCCACGACCAGGATCAGCCCGTCCGGGTGGTGGAACATGTTCGGCTGCAGGGTGACCAGGTCGATGAGAACCTCACGTTCGTCGGTCTTGGCGTTGGTCAGGGCGAACGCGACCGGGAGGCCGTGCACGGTGGTGACCAGGTGCAGACGCAGGCCCCAGAACAACCGGGAGTGCGAGGCGCAGTAGCCGTAGCCGGCCCAACCGGCCAGGTCGGAGCGAAGGACCGTCTCCCGGGACGTGCCGCACGGCACCGGGGTGGAGTCGGCGATCCGGATCGGGTGCCGCCACAGGTCGGTGTCGGTGGCCAGGACCGCGGTGAAATGGGCCAACTGGGTGCTCAGACGCCGCAGGCGCTTGTTGTAGCCGGGCTGCTTGGGCAGGTAGGGAAACAGATGCAGGATCGACTTGCGGGCGTAGCGGACCCAGCGGCTCTCGTTGTGAAAGCCCAGCAGGGCCTGCATCACCGACACCGTGATCAGCTCGGCGTCGGTGATCCGTGGAGCGATCCCGACCTTCGGACGCCACGCGTTGAGCTGCGGGCACGCCTTCAACTCGTCGTCGATCCTGACGTACAGTGCGGTCGCGAGGGTGTCCAGATCGACGTGCACGTGGCCTCCATGGTCTCGTTGCCTAGGCAACGCCGATCATGGATGCCCTTGCGCTTACTCGCTACCCCACACCCCTTGGAATCGATCATCTAG
>NZ_QGKS01000509.1 GCF_003172935.1 Micromonospora sicca
TCTTGTGCAGTAGTTGGCGAGGCTGTCCAGGATCTCGTCGGCGGTCTTGGTCCAGACGAAGGGCTTCGGGTCGGCGTTCCACGCCTCGATCCAGGTGTTGACGTCGGTTTCGAGGTCTTTGACGCTGCGGTGGCTGCTGCGGCGTAGCTTGCGGCGGGTCAGTTCGGCGAACCAGCGTTCGACGAGGTTGAGCCAGCTGCCCGAGGTGGGAGTGAAGTGCAGGTGGAAACGGGGGTGCGCGGCGAGCCAGGTCTTGATCGCCGGGGTCTTGTGGGTGGCGTAGTTGTCACAGATCAGATGCAGGTCCAACTCGGGCGGGGTGTTGGCGTCGATGGTCTTGAGGAACCGCAGGAACTCCTGGTGGCGGTGGCGGCGCTGGTGCTGGCTGATCACCTGGCCGGTGGCCACGTCCAGGGCGGCGAACAGGCTGGTCGTGCCGTAGCGGACGTAGTCGTGGGTCTGCCGGCCGGGCACCCCTGGCATCATCGGCAGCACCGGGGCGCTGCGGTCGAGGGCCTGCATCTGCGACTTCTCATCCACCGCGAGGACCATCGCCTTGTCCGGCGGGTCCAGGTACAACCCGACCACGTCGCGGACCTTCTCGATGAACTGCGGGTCCCTCGACAGCTTCCACGTATCCACCACATGCGGTTTGAGGCCGAACGCCCGCCAGATCCGCGAGACCGCGGTCTGGTTCAACCCGACCGCCTGGGCCATCGACCGGGTCGACCAGTGCGTGTCGTTGTTGATCGGCGCCTCTTCCAGGGTCTTCACGATCACCGCCTCGACCTGCTCATCGGTGATCTTCCGGGTGGCGCCCGGACGAGGCTCGTCGGACAGGCCCTCCAGCCGGTCACGCACGAACCGGGCCCGCCACTTGTTCACCGTCTGCGGCCACACCCC
>NZ_QGKS01000028.1 GCF_003172935.1 Micromonospora sicca
TGGCGCTCCGGGTGCTGCGGCGGGGCGAATCCACCTCCCGGCGCTGGGTCCTCGCCGGTATCGCCGGCGGCAGCGAACTGCTCGGCGGGTGGCTGCTGCTGGCCGCCGGTGGGGTGGTGCTGCTGGAGGCGTACACGGTGCCGGCGGCCGGGCTGGCCCTCGCCGCCGGCCTGGTGGCGCTGCGTACCCGGGCCGGACTGAACAGCTGGCTGGCGCTCGGCCCGGGGCTGGCCGCGGCGCTGCTGCCCAGCCTGGTCTCGGTGCTGGTGGCGGCGGATCCGCAGCCGTGGCGGCGGCTGGCGCTCGGCGTCGTCGCGCTCGGCGCGGTGCTCGCCGGGGCGGCCCGGCGCTGGCAGGCGCCGGTCCTGCTGGGGGCGGCCACCCTGGTCCCGCTCGCGCTGCACGAGCTGGCCCGCGGCTGGGACCTGCTGCCTCGGTGGATCTATCTGGGCCTCGGCGGGCTGGCGCTGATCGCGCTCGCCGCGACCTACGAGCGGCGCCGGCGGGACCTGGCACGGTTACGAACAGTGGTCGCCAGGATGAGCTGAGGGTAGGGTCTGCCTTACCCCCACCTCGGGGGCGAGCAGGATTACTCAGCGCAACCGCGCCGACCAGACTCGGTACGG
>NZ_QGKS01000027.1 GCF_003172935.1 Micromonospora sicca
CGGCGACCGCGTCGAGCAGCACCCAGACGTACGTGGCGGCGAACGCGGTGGACGGCAACGCCGGCAGCTACTGGGAGAGCGCCAACAACGCCTTCCCGCAGACGCTGACCGTGGACCTCGGCGCGGCGCGCCCGGTCGACCGGGTGGTGCTGAAGCTTCCGGCCGGCTGGGGGAGCCGCAGCCAGACACTGTCGGTGCTCGGTTCGACCGACGGGTCGGCGTACGCGACGGTGAAGGCGTCGGCGGCCTACGGCTTCGACCCGGCGTCCGGCAACACGGTGTCGATTCCCCTGCCGGCCGGCGACCGCCGGTTCGTCCGGCTCAGCTTCACCGGCAACACCGGCTGGCCGGCCGGCCAGGCCGCCGAGTTCGAGGTGTACGGCCCGACGACCACCACGCCCCCGCCCACCACCACCCCGCCGCCGAGCGGGAACCTCGCCGCCGGGCGGCCGGTCACCGAGACCAGCCACGCCGACGTGTACGTGGCGGCGAACGCGGTGGACGGCAACGCCGGCAGCTACTGGGAGAGCGCCAACAACGCCTTCCCGCAGTCGCTCACCGTCGACCTGGGCGCCACCCGCCAGGTGTCCCGGATCGTGCTGAAACTGCCACCGTCGTCGGCCTGGCAGACCCGGACCCAGACCCTGGCCGTGCTCGGCTCGCCCGACGGCTCCTCCTACTCGACGCTGAAGGCGTCCGCCGGCTACCCGTTCGACCCGGCCACCGGCAACACCGTCACCATCACCTTCCCGGCGACCGGCCAGCGGGTGTTGCCGGTGCAGGTCAGCCGCAGGTAGCGCTGGCCGGTCGCCGGGCAGGTGATGGTGACGGTGTTGCCGGTGGCCGGGTCGGACGGGT
>NZ_QGKS01000203.1 GCF_003172935.1 Micromonospora sicca
TGAGGTGCGACACGAGGTCGCACGTGTGGAGTGAGTACGTCGATTGGAGGTCGGGTGTAGATGCCCGAGACGTAGCTCCCGGTCAGTGTCCGAGACCGGTCCCCGCCCTGACGTGCGTGGCGAGTAATTGCCGGGTGCGAAGCTCAGGGAAAAGCCCAAGGACGCCCATTCCGACTGGGTGTCACAGGTGAGGGGAAGGCCGAAAGGGTGAATATGGTGAACCCTCGTTGATGCCTCGTTACGGCAACTCTTCGGGTCGGGTAATTGGTACCGAGGAGATAAAGAGGCTTGCCGCTGGAAGTCGGCAGACGGCGACCGAGGACTCTTCGACGGTCGTGTGGATACCGTCGCCTCCGGGGTTAAGAGGGCACCCGACCCGGCCGTGTCTCACGCGTGTGGAACGTGGAAACCCCGTTACGGTCCGCAACGTCTCCGGGCGCTGGCGGTAGGCCGACCGTGAGGAGAGCTGAATTCCGTGGCGGGAACAGGACGCCCAAGAAGCGAATGCCGGTAGCTGAAAGGCGACAGGAAATCGGCGACAGGATGGCCGGTCCTCCGACCGGCCGCCGCCGGTATAACTGGCCGGATACCGGGCCTGGTGCCCGGCTGTGAAGACAGGCTGACGTGTGGCGGGTGAGCCTTTGACGACGATGCACCGGAACCACCGGAACCGAAGGGCAAGTTAGACGCGATGACGGCTTTTGCTTTCGATGTTGCGAGAGCGGCCCTCGGAGTGAACGGACCGGAGGACGTACCCACGTGGGACACCGTCGGCTGGCGACACCACGAGGAGAACGTACGGCGGCTACGGGGCAGGATCTTCAAGGCGACGAAGGACGGCGACTGGCCTAA
>NZ_QGKS01000026.1 GCF_003172935.1 Micromonospora sicca
CGACCGCGTCATCGGCATAGCGTTCGAACTGCACGTCCGGAAAAGTCCGGGCGAGCCAGGTGTCGAACGCGTAGTGCATGAACAGGTTCGCCAGCACGGGCGAGACCGCGGACCCCTGCGGGGTCCCCTGGTCCCGCTGCTGCAAGGTTCCGTCGGGCAGTTGCAGCGGCGCTTGGAGCCACCGCTTGACATACAACGTCACCCAGACGGCGTCGGTGTGAGCCTGGACAGCCTTGACGATGAGGTCCCACCGGACGCTGTCGAAGAACTTCTGAATGTCAAGATCGATCACCCAGTCTTTCTTCCAACACCGTTGCCGGCAGCGCTGGACCGCATCCAGGGCCGACCGCTTCGGCCGGTAGCCGTAGGAATCCTCGTGGAATATTGGATCCACCCGGATCCCCAAGTGCCTGGCTACCACGGTCTGCGCGACCCGGTCGGCGACGGTGGGGACGCCGAGCATCCTCGTGCCGCTGCCATGCTGTTTCGGAATCTCCACCGCTCGCACTGGAGGCGGGAAGTACGTCCCCGACGACATCCGATTCCAGATCTTGTAGAGGTTGTCTTCCAGATCGGCCTCGAAGTCGGCGATGGACTGCCCGTCCACCCCCGGCGCGCCCTGATTTCGCTTCACCTCTCGAAACGCCTCCCAGACCTCCCACTTCGAAATCTCAAACGGCTTCTCTGGTGACTTCAGCTTGTCCATCGGCTCCTCCCGAACAACGTCCGGTTGACCAGACACACACAGCCACGGATGACCCGGCCCCTTCGCTCCACCCCCATTACAGGGGCTTCGGCACTACTACGAGCCGGTCCGCCAGCACGCCTCGCGACGGTACTCAACCCCTTGC
>NZ_QGKS01000200.1 GCF_003172935.1 Micromonospora sicca
TCACCACACGCGAGGCCATGACCATCCTCCGCAACCGCACCTACGGTTGCCAGGATGAACCCACCACCAGCGGCCCGACCAGCCCAACCACCCACCTCGGCGGTCCGAGGCGGAGCCTCACTGGTGCCGTGTCCACTAACGTTGGCCGGGTTGGTCGGGGTTGGGGAAATGTCGTAGGGATGATGTTGTCTTCGGTTCGTGCCTCGCCGTCGGGATCCCGCCGCTCCCCGGTTCGTGCACCGCACCGCGCGCGTCGCGTTGCGGGTGACGCCAGGGCAGCGGCGGCGGTGTTTCGGGCTGCTGCGCTGCGCCGGTGACGTGTGGGCGTGTGTGCTGGAGGTCAACGCGTGGCGGCGCCGCCGCCGGGACGTACCCCTGTCCGGTTATCAGGAGTTGTGCCGGGAGTTGGCGGCGTCCGGGCCGGGCACGTTCGCCGAACTGGACACCACAGGTGCCCGGTCGGTGTTGCGCCGGTTCTCCGATGCGTGGTTCGCGGCGGCGAAACGCCGCCAGGCCGGTGACCTGTCGGCCCGTTTCCCGCGCCGCCGGCGGGGGTTGGTACCGGTGCGCTGGTATCACGGTACGTTCACCCTCGACGGCCGCCGGGTCCGGCTCCCGACCGCCCGGGGCACTGCGCCTCTGTGGGTGCGTCTGGCGCGGGAGGTGCCGTATCCAGTCGGGCAGGTCCGCTCGATCACCCTGCTCTGCGAAGGCAGCCGCCTGTTCCTCGACGTCACCGCCGAGGTGCCGGTGACGGTCTACCCGCCCGGCCAGGAACCGGACCCGGCCAGGGTGGCCGGGGTGGATGTGGGAATCATCCACCCCTACGCCGTGGCCGGCCCCGGCGTAGG
>NZ_QGKS01000222.1 GCF_003172935.1 Micromonospora sicca
GCGTCGAGCAGCGGTGCGAACGCGGGGATCTCGTTGCTCTTCGCGCTCACGGTGACCTGGGCCAGGACGATGCCGGTGCTGGTGTCCAGCGCGGACAGCAGATGAACCTGACCGCCGTCGGCACGGCGGGCTCCCCGCAGGGTTTTCCCGTCCACGGCGATCACCGTCCGATATCGGTGCGGCCGGGGTGTGACCGGCTGGGCGCGGACCTTCAGCCAGCCCGCGAGGACGGTAGACAACAACTGATCGTCGAGGCGGGTCAGCAACCGCCATACCGTCGTACCCGCCGGCACCCCATGGCCGAAGCCGAGCCGGTCGCGGGCCTGCTCATCCAGATCGTGCAACCAATCGGTGATCGCGGCGAACGACGACGCCCCCGCGAGGACCGCGCACACCGCGGCCGCGAGCAGGCCCGACAGCGGGTAACGCACTCCCCGTGGATCTCGAGGATCCGGGACCGCCGCCAAGGCGTGTAGCAGTCCCGTTGTCTCACCTGCAGTAACGGACGGTGGTGACGTGCCAGGGGTGCCGGCGACCGAAGACAGCGCGGGGATCGGGCATGATGACATCGGCGGGTGAGGTCCTCGGGGTGTCGTGAAGCCTAGAGAACTCCATGATCACCGACGCGATCTCACCCGCTCTACCTGCCTCCGCAGAGGCCACTCACCCCGTAGATTCCCAGCTCAGGGCACCCACCGATCGACTACGCAATCGCCCTGCCTCCTCTTCGGTGCCGAACTCCCACCGGAGCACCTTGCCGGTCTCGGAGTCGCCTGCCCTGGCCACGACATGCCAGCGAACCTCGCGGGCGAGCCACACGTCACGCCGGCTCAGCCGTCCCCACG
>NZ_QGKS01000025.1 GCF_003172935.1 Micromonospora sicca
CGGTACAACTACCGCGTCTACCCGACGCCCGGCCAGCAGGCTTCGCTGGCGCGGGCGTTCGGGTGTGCGCGGGTGGTGTTCAACGACGGGCTGCGCGCACGTCAGCAGGCCCGCGAGGCGGGTGAGCCGTACCTGTCGGACGGCGACCTGTCGAAGCGGGTCATCACCGAGGCGAAGCGGACGCCGGAGCGGGTGTGGCTGGGTGAGGTGTCGGCGGTGGTGCTCCAGCAGGCCCTCGCGGACCTGAACGCCGCGTACCGCAACTTCTCCGCCTCGACGAGCGGCAAGCGCAAGGGCCGCAAGGTCGCGCCACCTCGGTTCCGGTCCCGCAAGGACAACCGGCAGGCGATCCGGTTAACCGCGAACGCCCGGTTCAAGGTCCTGGACAACGGCCGGCTCCGGCTGCCGAAGATCGGCGACGTGGCGGTGCGCTGGTCCCGGCAACTGCCGGCGGCGCCCACCTCGGTCACGGTCATCCGGGACGCGGCCGGACGGTACTTCGCCTCGTTCGTCGTACAGCCCGCGGACGAGCCGCTGCCGCCGGTCGACGGCGAGGTGGGTATCGACCTGGGCCTGACGCACTTCGCGGTCCTGTCCAACGGCAAGAAGATCACCGCGCCGAGGTTCCTGCGCCGGGCGGCCCGCAAACTCAAGCGGTTGCAGCAGGACCTGTCCCGCAAGCAGCGGGGCAGCGCAAATCGCAGCAAGGCCGTCGTCAAGGTCGCCCGGGCGCACGCCCGGGTGGCCGACAGCCGGCGGGACTGGCAGCACAAGCTCTCGACCCGGATCATCCGCGACAACCAAGCGGTGTACGTCGAGGACCTGTGCGTCACCGGTCTCA
>NZ_QGKS01000023.1 GCF_003172935.1 Micromonospora sicca
CGGCGGGTGCCGGCGGGCCGCACCGGTGGCGAACTCAGCCGGCGCGCAGCGCCTCGACGGCCACCCGGGCGGCCTCGCCCATCGCCAGGTCCACGTCGATCCGGCGGGTGTCGAGCCGCTCGGTGCGGGTGGACACCGCGATCGCGTACCGGCCGCCGTCGGGGTACTCGGCGACGCCGGCCTCCAGGTGCAGGCCCGGCAGCGTGCCGCTCTTCGCGGCGATCCGCACGCCGGGCGGGAAGCCGGAGGCGAGCCGGGTCCAGAAGAGCTGCCGGCCCATCAACTCCCGGACCATGGCGCACGCGGCGGGCGGTCCGGTCTCGTCCCGCCAGATCAGGCCGAGCAGCCGGGTCAGCTCCCGAACCGTGCTGGACGTGGTGTGCGCCGGGTCGAAGACCCGCATGGCCCGGACCCGCTCCGGGGGCAGCGTCGGGAAGATCCGGGCGAAGTCCGCCTCGGTGCGCGCGCCGACGTCGGCCAGCATCGTCTCCACCAACTGCCGGGGGCCACCCACGATCCGGGTACGCGACAACCCCAGCTCGGCGGCGAGCATCGGCACCACGTCCGGGCCGACCCGGCGCAGCAGCAGGTCGGCGGCGGTGTTGTCGCTGACCGACATGGCGAAGTAGGCCAGGTCGCGCAGGGAGACCTCGGCGTCGTCGGCGCAGCCGGCGATCCCCCACCCGCCGAGCCGGTCATCGGCCCGCACCAGCACCCGCTCGGTCGGGTCGAGCTGGCCGGCGGCGACCTGCCGGGCGAACTCCAGCACCAGCAGGATCTTGAAAACGGAGGCGATCACGACCTGCTCGTCCGCCCGAACCCCCACCTCCCGCCC
>NZ_QGKS01000251.1 GCF_003172935.1 Micromonospora sicca
GCAGCCGGGTGATCTCCGGGGCGGCCGGGTGTTCCGGCGCGACGGTGAGGAAGCGTCGCAGGGTGCGCGGCGCCTCGGCGGGGCGGGTACGCCGCTGGGCGAGGCCCAGCACGAGCAGCCCGTCCGGGGAGTCCGGGGTGTGACCCAGCACCTCCTGCGCGGCCTGCGCCGCCCCGGCCGCGTCCCCCGCCCTGAGCAGGGCGAAGGCGAGACGCAGCCGGATCGTGTCGTCGGGGCGGTCGCGCAGCGCCTCCCGGTACAGCTGCGCGGCGGCGTCGTACCGGTCCTGCGCCTCCAGGTCGCGTGCCAGCCCGACCGCCACCGCGACCGGATCCGCCGGCGGCGGGTCGGACCCGGGCCGTTCGAGGCCGCGGGCGGCGACGGCCACCGACACCACCACGGCGATCAGCCCCAGCGCGGACCACCGCCAGGCCCACCGGGCCGCGCCGGGTGCCGGCCGGGCGGCCGGTCGCGCCGCCGGCAGGTCATCGGCGCGCCGGGGCCACAGCGTGCGCCGGGCCGCGTAGCCCGCGGCCAGCAGGGTGAGCGCGGGTACGGCCCAGAGCAGCAGCTCCACCCCGCGGGTGGGCGGGTCGGCCAGCACCTCCGGGCCGTAGCGTTGGACGAACCAGCGCCGGATCTCGTCGCGGCTGCGCCCCTGGGCCACCTGGTCCGCCACCGCCTGCCGCATCGCCGCCGCGATCGGGGATCGGGAGTCCGCCACCGACTCGCCCTGGCACGCGGGGCAGCGCAGGTCGGCGGCGACCGAGCGGACCGGGTCCTCCCGGCCGGTGTCGCCGGTCGACCGGGCCAGGCCCGCGCCGGCCGCGGCGAGCAGGGCGACGAGGACCAGCGCCGCCGCGACCGGGCGCCACCTCATCCGGCCAGCAGCGGCGCCACCCGCTGCTCCAGCCACTGCCGGGTCACCACACCCCGCTGCCGGTCCACGATCCGGCCGTCCCGGTCCACCACGAAGGTCTCGGGCACGCCGCGGACGCCCCAGTCGACCGCCCGGGTGCCGTCCGGGTCCGGCAGCACGGTCAGCCCGGTCGCGCCCGTCTCGGCCAGCAGCGCGCGGACGGCTTCGCCGCCGTCGCGGACGTTCAGCCCGACCAGCCGCAGCCCCTGCGGGGACCAGCGCCGCCCGGCGTCGACCAGCAGCGGCAGTTCGTCCCGGCACGGCCCGCACCAGGAGGCGAAGACGTTGACCAGCAGCACGTGGCCGTGGGCGTCGGCCAGGTCGAACCGGCCACCGTCCAGGGTGGGGCCGGACAGTGCCGGGGCCGGCACGGGCGGCCCGGCGGTGCCGGCGTCGCCGCCCGGTGGCGTCGGCACCGACCGCAGGCCGAGCGCCACCACCACGCCGACGACGACGGTGACGGCCAGGACCAGCACCGGCCAGACGGGTACCCGGCGGGGCCGCCGGCCCGCGGCGCGGATCATCCCGCGGCTCCGGCGTGGACGCCGACGGACGCCGGTCGGGCCTCCTCGCCGGGCGTCCCGGCCCGTCGCCGCGGGCGGGCCGCGCCGATCGCCGACCCGAGTCCGCCCACGGCCGTCAACGCGCCGCCGGCCCAGAGCAGGCCGACCAGCGGGTTGACCGCGAGCCGCAGCGTCGCGCTGCCGTCGTCGGGGGAGACCGCGATCAGGGTGACGTAGGTGTCCCGGAGCAACCCGGTCTCGATCACCGGCACGGTGACGGCGGTGTCCCGGGCCGGGTGGTAGCGCAGCGCCGGGGTGACGGTCCGCTCCGCGCCGCCGGCGCCGGAGAGCCGGAGCCGGGCGTGCACCGCCATGGCGCCGCCGTCGCCCCTCCGGTCCACCCCGACCAGGCGGACGCTCACGTCACCCACCCGCAGACTCTCGCCGGCCCGGACGGTCCGCTCGGCGTCCCGGCCGTACGCCGAGGATCCGGCGACGCCGACCGCGACCAACGCGATCCCGGCGTGCGCGACGAGCCCGGCGAGCCGGCCCCGGGCGGGCCGGCGGAGCCGGTCCGGCAGTTCCCCGGCCAGGCCGGTGAGCACGAACGCGGCGGTGCCGAAGGCGGTGAGCGCGGGCAGGCCGGGCCGGCTGAGCAGACCCACCACGGCGACCGTGGCCAGCGCCACGCCGGCCGGTACGGCGAGCCGCCGCAGCGCCGCGCCCCGGTCGCGGACCCGCAGGGCCGGCGTCACCCCCATCGCCAGCAGCACCACGATCGCCAGCGGCACCGCCGTGCGCTGGTAGTAGTCCGGGCCGACCGAGGTGCGGACGCCGCCGAGCGGGCCGGAGAGCAGCGGGAAGATCGTGCCGATCAGCACCACCGCCGCGATGGTCACCAGGAGCACGCCGTTGACCAGGACGGCGGTGTCGCGGGACAGCACTGGCGACGGGGTGCGGCCCGCCGGCTCGGGGGCCCGCCACCCGGTCAGGACCGTCGACGCGACGACCGCCAGCAGCACGAAGCCGAGCAGCATGGGGCCCAGCGGCGAGTCGGTGAAGGCGTGCACGCTGGCCACGGCGCCGGACCGGGTGAGGAACGTGCCGAGCAGCACCAGCACGAAGCTCGCGCAGGCCAGCACCAGGTTCCACCCGGCCCGGCGGGCGCCCCGACCCGGGGCGGTGTGCAGGAACGCGGTGGCGGTCAGCCAGGGCAGCAGCGAGGCGTTCTCCACCGGGTCCCACGCCCAGTAGCCACCCCAGCCCAGCACCGCGTACGACCACCAGGCGCCGAGCCCGATGCCGGCGGTCAGCGCCGCCCAGGCGGCCAGCGCCCAGGGCCGGGCCACCCGCAGCCAGCCGCCTCCCTCCCGCCCGGCCGGCCGCGCGGCGAGCGCGAAGGCGAACGGCACGACCAGGCCGATGTAGCCGGCGTAGAGCAGGGGAGGATGAACCCCCATCGCCGGGTGCTGCTGCAGCAGCGGGTTCGGCCCGGGACCGTCGGCGGGCACCGGATCCACCGCGCGGAACGGGTTCGCGGCGAAGCAGGACAGCGCGAAGAAGAACACGGTCACCGCGCTGACGACCGCCATCGCGTACGCGTGCAGCCGGGCCGGGTACCGCCGGCCGGCGAGCAGGACCGCGTACCCGCCGAGGACCAGCAGCCAGAGCAGCAACGACCCGTCCAGGGCGGACCAGAGGCTGGTCACCGTGTAGTACAGCGGCACCCGGCGTCCGCCGTTCTCGGCCACGAACCGGACGCTGAAGTCGTGCCGGAGCAGGGCCGCCTCCAGCACGCCGCAGGCGACGACGGCGGCGGCCAGGGTCGCGGCGGTGGCCAGTCGGGCCGGTCGGGTGGGCGCGCCGAACAGGGCCACCCGCAGCCAGAGCAGGGCGGTCAGCGTGGCGCAGAGCAGCCCGACGGTGAGGCTCGACGTGCCGAGCTCACCGAGCATCGACCGGCTCCACCGGGGCGGTGGACGGGCGGTACTCGTTGCCGTGTCGGACCACGACGTGGTCGGCGCGGAACGTCCCGTCCGCCGACAGGGTGCCCTCGACGACCGCCCCCTCGCCCTCCCGGAAGGTCCCCGGCGGCCCGCCGCGCTGCTCGACGGTGATCGCCTGGCCGCCCTCGGCGAGGCGGAACACCACCAGGTCGCCGTCGCGGCGCAGCGACCCGGGCACCACCTCCCCGCCGAGGCGTACCCGGTCCCGAGCCGCGTCCGGGTCGCGCAGCACCTCGCCCGGGGTGCGGTAGTAGGTGAGGGTGCCGCGCAGCGCGCCGGTCACCAGCAGCGCGCCGGCGGCGAGGAGCACGACGACGACGGCCGTCCGGCCGGTGCGGCGGCGGTTCATCCGACCCGGGCCGGGACGCGCTCGGCCGTGCGGGGGGTGTCGGCGGCGAGCCGGCGCTCCAGCCGGACGACCCGGTGCAGCAGGACGCAGAGCGCGGCGAGCGTCGCGGCGGCGACCGCGAGCAGCAGGGCGAGAGCCATCCGGGAGTCGATCGGCGGGCGCTGCGGGGCGAACACGGTCGCCTGCTGGTGCAGCGACCGCCACCAGACCACGGAGAAGTGCACCACCGGAACGAGCAGGAAGCCCGCCATGCCGACCAGCGCCGCCGGGCGCGCCACCCGGTGGTCGTCCCCGTCGCGCCCGTCGGTCCGTTCGCCGAGCGCGCGGCGCAGGGCCAGATAGCCGGCGTACGCGAGCAGCAGCAGTGCGGTGCTGACCAGCCGGGGGTCCCACGCCCACCAGGTGCCCCAGACCAGGTGCCCCCAGAGGGAGCCGGTGGCGATGGCGACGGCGGTCAGCACCACCCCGATCTCCGCGCCGGCCCGGGCGAACCGGTCCCAGCGCAGGTCGCCGCCGAGGAGGTAGGCGCCGCTGGCCGCGAGCACGACGGCGAACGCGGCGTAGCCGACCCAGGCGGCGGGGACGTGCAGGTACATCAGTCGCTGCGCCGAGCCCTGCACCGCGTCGGGTGGGGCGAGCCAGCCGCCCGCCACGGTCGCCGCCGTGGCGAGCCCCGCGGCGGTCCAGGCCATCGTCCGGCGGCCGGCGGCCGCTCTGGCGGTGTCCGCGACGAGATCCACCGTGGAGGCTCGCATGATCTCCCTGTCCGCGCCCGGGCGCTTGCCGGCTGGGTTCGCTGCGCGTTCACCATAAGCTCCTCAACCGCTCGTACCCCCCATATCGCGCAAAAGCATTGGAACCATCTGGAACCGTCTAATGTCCCTCCCGGTGGAGAAGACAGCGGGCCTGACCATGGGCGCCGCCCGGGATGCCCGGCGGCGTGGGCTGCCGCGCCGTCTTCCGGTGCTGGCCACGCTGTCCGGCCCGCTCCTGCTCGCCGGCTGCGCCGGCGACGCACCGTCCGCCCTGAATCCCGGCGGGGCCGGGGCGACCCGCGTCGCCGGCCTCTGGTGGCTGCTCTTCTGGATCTCCGTGGCCGTCTTCGCCGAGGTCATGGCTGTGCTGGCCTGGGCGCTGGTGTTCCGGCGGGGCAACGCCCGGGTGCGGCACGGTCAGCCGCTGCGCTTCGTCACGATCGCCGGCGCCGGCCTGCCGTTCGTGATCCTCGTCGTCGTCTACGGCGTGGGCCTGCGTGACCTCGCCGCGCTGGGCGACGGTCCCGGGCCGGACGCCCCCACCGTCGAGGTGACCGGCCACAAGTGGTGGTGGGAGGTGCGGTACCCGGGCGCCTCGGGAGCCACCGCCAACGAGATCCACATCCCGGTGGGGGAGCGGGTCAAGGTGCGGCTGCGCACCGACGACGTGCTGCACAGCTTCTGGGTGCCGCAGCTCATGCCCAAGACCGACCTGATCGCCGGCGAAACCCGGGAGACCTGGCTGCGCGCGGAGCGGCCCGGCAGCTACCGGGGCCAGTGCGCCGAGTACTGCGGCACCCAGCACGCCCACATGGCCTTCCTGGTGGTGGCGCAACCACGCACCGACTTCGACGCCTGGCTGGCCCGGCTCGACGCCCCGGCCCGGGAGCCGCGGACCGACGCCGAGCGGCGCGGCCGGCAGGCCTTCGTGCAGGGCACCTGCGCCGCCTGCCACGCGGTACGGGGCACCGGCGCCGCGGGCCGGGTCGGGCCGGACCTGTCGAACGTGGGCTCCCGGTGGAGCCTCGGCGCCGGCGCGGTGCCCAACGACGCCGGCCACCTGGGCGGATGGATCGCCAACGCCCAGACGGTCAAGCCGGGCAACGCGATGCCCCCACAGCCGGTCGATGCCGCGGAACTGCCCGACCTCATCGCGTACCTGCGGTCGCTGGAGTAGGTCGGGGAGGAGAAGCGATGTCCACGACCACCACACCGCCGCCCGGCGTCAGCGCGCAGGACCTGGCGCGGCTGGCGGAACACTGGGCCGAGCGCCCCTCGCTGCGGGGCTGGTTCAGCACCGTCGACCACAAGCGGATCGGCCGGCGTTACCTGGTCACCGCCGGGTTCTTCTTCGTCCTCGCCGGCCTCAGCGCCCTGGTGATGCGCACCCAGCTCGCCCGGCCCGAGGCGGGCGTGGTGTCGCCGCAGGAGTACAACCAGCTCTTCAGCATGCACGGCACCGCGATGATCTTCCTGTTCGCCACCCCGATGCTCTTCGGCTTCGGCAACTTCCTGGTGCCCCTGATGATCGGCTCCCGGGACATGGCCTTCCCGAGGTTGAACGCCTTCGGCTACTGGGTGTTCCTCTTCGCCGGCCTCTTCATGTGGGCCAGCCTGCCCTTCGGCGCCGCTCCCAACAACGGCTGGTTCGCCTACGCCCCGCTCAACCAGGAGCAGCACAACCCCGGCCTGCACATGGACGTCTACGCGCTCGGGCTGCTCTTCCTCGGCATCTCCACCACCGCCGCTTCGATCAACTTCATCGTCACCGCGCTCAAGCTGCGCGCCCCCGGGATGTCGCTCAACCGGGTGCCGCTGTTCGTCTGGGCGATCGTCGCCACCGCGTTCATGGTGATCTTCGCGTTGCCGGCGCTGAACGCGGACAATTTGATGCTCTTCCTCGACCGCCGGTTCGGCACCCACTTCTTCGACCCGTCCGCGGGCGGAAACGTGCTGCTCTGGCAGCACCTCTTCTGGATCTTCGGGCACCCCGACGTCTACATCATCGTCATGCCCGCGCTGGGCATCGTCTCCGCCGTGCTGCCCGCGTTCACCCGGCGCGGCGTGGTCGGCTACCCGCTGATCGTGCTGTCCATCGTGTCGATCTCGATCATCTCGTTCGGGGTCTGGGTGCACCACATGTTCGCCACCGGGCTGCCGCAGTTGTCATACAGCTTCTTCAGCGCGGCCAGCACGATCATCACCATCCCGTCGGGCATCCAGATCTTCGCCTGGCTGGCCACCATGCTGCTGGGCCGGCTCGTCCTGCGGGTGCCGCTGCTGTTCGTCATCGGCTTCGTCGTGACCTTCGTGCTCGGCGGGTTCACCGGCGCGATGTTCGCGGTGACCGCGTTCGACCAGCAGGTCACCGACTCCTACTTCGTGGTGGCGCACTTCCACTACGTGCTGATCGGCGGGGCCGTCTTCCCGATGCTCGCCGGCATCTACTACTGGCTGCCGAAGATCACCGGGCGGATGTACCACGAGCGGTTGGGCCGCTGGGCCTTCTGGCTGGTCTTCGCCGGCATGCACGTCACGTTCTTCCCGATGCACCTGTACGGCCTGTTCGGCATGCCCCGGCGGGTCTACACCTACCGCAGCGAGCCCGGCTGGGATGGGTGGAACCTGGTCAGCACCCTCGGGTCGTACCTGCTCGCCGTCGGACTGCTGCTCGTGCTCGTCGGCGTGGTGCACGCGGTCCGTCGCGGCCGGCCGGCGCCGCCGGACCCGTGGGAGGGCGACAGCCTGGAGTGGTCCACCGCCTCGCCGCCCGAGCCGTACAACTTCCCGGCCCTGCCCCGCGTGCACAGCCTGCACCCCGCGTGGGACGAGCGGACCGCCGAGTCCCTGGGCGCCGGCGCCACCGCGGACCGCATCCTCAGCGACGGGCGGCGCACCCTGGTCACCAGCGAGCTCGACGCGCACCCCGAACGGGCGGTGCAGATGCCGGAGTCCACCCTTAAGCCACTCGTGCTGGCCGGCGCGCTGCTGATCTTCTTCACCTCGATGCTCCTCGCCTGGTACCCGGCGGCGGCGGTCGCCGCCCTGGCGGTGGTCGCGACCATCGCGGTCTGGCTCTGGCCGCCCCGCCGCCCCGACGAGGAACTGGGGGTGACCGGGTGAGCGACCGTGGTGGGGTCGTCGCGGCGGCCACCGGCGCCGAGGCGCTGAGCACCGAACTGCCGGTCGGCCGGTCCGCCGGCTGGTGGGGCATGGTGATGTTCGTGGCGACCGAGGCCACCCTCTTCGCCTGCCTGCTCGGCAGCTACTTCTACCTCCGCTTCCAGTACGGCCCGACGTGGCCGCCCGCCGGCATCGAGGCCCCGAAGCTGCTCACGCCCCTGGTGATGACCGCGGTGCTGGTGCCCAGCAGCCTGCCGGTGGTGTGGGCGGAGCGGGGCATCCGACAGGGCCAGCGCTGGCGACTGCAGTCCGGGCTGGCCGCCACCATGGTGCTCGGGGTGACCTTCCTGGCCCTGCAGGCCAGCGAGTACGCCGAGAAGCTGACTCAGTTCACCATGACCACCGACGCGTACGGCTCGCTGTTCTACCTGATCACCGGCTTCCACGGGCTGCACGTCATGGTCGGGCTGACCATGATCGGCTGGCTGTTGGCCGCCTCCCTGCGCGGCGGCAGCTTCGGCTCCCACCGGCACGAACGGGTTCGCAACGCCGCGATGTACTGGCACTTCGTGGACCTGGTCTGGGTTGCCATCCTGTTCACCATCTACCTTTCCCCGCGGCTGTGATGACCACCCGACCCGGTCCGCACGCGCGCCTGACCGGCGGGCTGCTGCTCTGGTACGGCGTGCTCGGCGGCGCGGTGGCCTGGGGGGTGCACGTGTTCGCCGCCTGGGGCCTGGACGAGCTCGCCTGCGCCGCCGGCTCCGAGCGCGTCGCCGCCGTACCGCTCTGGCAGGCGGTCGGGCTCGCGGTGGTGATCCCGGCCCTGTTCACCGTGGGGTCGCTGCTGGTCGCCGCGCTGGTGTGGCGGCGGACCCGGCGGGCCGGCGAGGACGACCGGGCGTTCGGCCGGTCCCGGATGCTCGCCGTGGTCGGCGTCTGGTCCAACCTCCTGTTCCTGGCCATCATCGTGCTCGGCGGGGTCGCCGTGCTGGTGCTGCCGCCATGTCAGGGCTGACCGCGTACCGGGCCCACCAGCCCGGTCAGGATCCGGTGGCCGAGGGCCTGCTGACCATGCTCGCGGTGGTCACGCTCTGCCTGCTGGTGGCCGGCTACGGGCGGGGCGTCCACGAGCTGTGGGCCCGGCGCGGCGTCGGGCGGGTCGTGCCCGGCTGGCGGGTCGCCGCGTTCGGCGTCGGGGTGCTGACGGTGCTCGCCGCCGACCAGGGTCCGGTGCACGAGCTGGCCGAGTCCTCGTTCGCCGGGCACATGGCGCAGCACATGCTGCTCCTGCTGGTGGCGGGGCCGCTGCTGGCGGCCGGCGCGGCGGGGCTGCCGCTGAGCCTGGCCGCCCCGGCGCCGCTGCGCCGGCTGCTGGTCCGATGGCGGGTGGCGCCGGCCGTGCGCCGGTTGCGCCGCCCCGCCGCGTACGCCCTGCTGGCCGGGGGCGGACAGACCGTGGTGCTGTGGTTCTGGCACCTGCCGGGGCCGTACGCCGCCGCGGTGGACCGGCCCGCCGTGCACGCCGCCGAGCACCTCGCCCTGCTGGCGGCGGCCTGGCTGTTCTGGGTGCCGGTGGTGGGCCCGCCGCGCCACCGCGCGCCCGCCCCGGTGACGGTGCTGCTGCTGGCCGGCGCCATGTTGCCGGCCTCGGCGCTCGGTGCGGTGCTCACCTTCGCCCCGGCCCCGGTCTATCCCGACCGGATGTTCGGCGCCGATCCGCTGGCCGACCAGCAGCTGGCCGGCCTGCTGATGTGGGCGCCGATGGACCTGGTCGTGCTGGTCGTGGCGCTGACCGTGTTCCTGCGCTGGCTGCTGCGCATGGACCGCGACCGGCCCGACGCCCTGATCGGTGGCCCGGTGCGCCGCGGCGGCGGCCCGGTGGCGACCGGGCCTGGAACGGAAGGGATGGTGCGATGAAGCTGCCCGCTCGGAGCTGGGCGTTCGGGGTGGCGCTGACGGTGCTGTCGGTCGCCGCGGTCACCGGATGCGCCTCGGCGGCGCCACCACCGCCGCCCGAGGTGCGTGAGGGACGGCCGGACCGGGGCGCGGAGCTGATCGCCCAGTACGGCTGCGGGTCGTGCCACACCATCCCCGGCGTCAGCCGCGCCGACGGCCTGGTCGGGCCGCCGCTGACCCGGTTCGGCGCCCGCTCGTACATCGCCGGTCAGCTGCCCAACAACGCCGACAACCTGCGCCGGTGGATCGCCGACCCGCAGGCGGTCGAGCCGGGCACCGCCATGCCGAAGCTGGGTGTCACCGCCATCGACGCGCAGGACATCGCCGCCTACCTGTACACCCTGGACTGACCGATGCGGCGACCACGAGCGGCGACGGTCCGGCCCTTGCTGCATCCGCGCCGGGCCCTCGCGGTGGGCGCGGCGCTGGTGCTCGCCGCGGGACCGGTGGCCCTTGTCCCCGCACGGTCACCGGCGGCCTCGGCGCCCCCGGCCGCCGCCGCGCCGGCCGCCGGCGACCGCGGCACCCAGCTCTACCTGGAGCACTGCGCGAGCTGCCACGGCGAGCGGGGACAGGGTGCCCAGCGGGGGCCGTCCCTGGTCGGCGTCGGCCCCGCCTCGGTGGACTTCCAGCTCTCGACCGGACGGATGCCGGTCTCGCGCGAGGTGCAGCAGGCACGCCGCGGGGAACCGGTGTTCTCGGCCGCGGACATCTCGGCGCTGGTCGACCACGTCGCCAGCTTCGGCGGCGGGGGGCCGCGGATTCCCCGGGTCGCGCCGGGCCACCTGGGCTCCGGCCGGGAGATCTTCGCCGCCAACTGTGCACCCTGCCACGGGGCGACCGGCGCGGGCGCCGCGCTGACCAACGGCTGGACCGCGCCGCCCCTGTACGACAGCACCCCAGTGCAGGTGGCGGAGGCGGTCCGGGTCGGTCCCGGCCTGATGCCGGTCTTCCCCAGCCAGGTGCTCGACGACCGGCAGGTCGACGACCTGGCCGCCTACGTGCAGCGGTTGCGCGGCGAGCGGCTGGACCGGGGCGGCAACCCGCTCGGCCGGCTGGGCCCGCTCGCCGAGGGTCTGGTCGCCTGGCTGGCCGCGCTGGGTCTGCTGGTGGCCGCCGCCCGGTGGCTGGGCCGGAGGGCGGGAGAGTGAGCGCCCGGGGTCCGTCGGCGACCGAGCGGGCGGCGAGCCGCCGGATCGTCGCCGCGTTCGGCGCCAGCGCCGCCGGGGCGGTGGGCTTCGCGGTGACGTACGCCCAGGGCGGCAACACCCGGTGGGAGGGCGCCTGCCTCGCGGTGGCCTTCGCCGGGCTGGCCGTGGGCCTGGCCGTCTGGGCGCGACGGCTCGTGCCGGTCGGCGGGTACGTCGAGGAACACGAGGGCTTCACGCCACCTCCGACAGAGCAGGCGATGACCGCCGCCGAGCTGACCGCGCCGGACAGTCCGGTCCGCCGGCGCGGCCTGCTCGCCGCGCTCGGGCTGGCGCTAACCGCGCTCGGCGCCGCGGCGCTGTTCCCGCTGCGCTCCCTGCTGCCGTTCGACCGGGCCCGGCCGGAGCGGGCGCTCAAGGACACCCCGTGGGGGCCCGGCGTACGGCTGGTCGACGCCGCCGGACGGCCGGTGCGGCCGCAGGACGTGCCCGCCGACAGCATGGTCGCGGTCTTCCCCGAGGGCCACGTCGACACCGGGGACGCTCCCGCCTTCGCGGTACGCCTCGAACCCCGACGCTTCTCCCGGCCGCCCGCCGGCGGCCACCTCGACGGTCTCGTCGTCTGGTCGCTGCTCTGCACGCACGCCGGCTGTCCGGTCCGCACCTACCTCAAGGGCACCGCACGCGTGCTCTGTCCCTGCCACCAGTCCTCGTTCGACCTGCTGGCGGGCGCCCGGCCGGTGGCCGGCCCGGCGGCCCGGGCGCTGCCCGGCCTGCCGATCGAGGAAGGCCCGGACGGGTTCCTCCACGCCACCGGCGACTTCACCGCCCCGCCCGGCGCCGGCTTCTGGGACTCGCCGTGATCACCGACCGGCTGGCCCGGGCGCTGGACGACCGGCTGCGGCTCTCCCCGATCGCCCGCCGGGCGATGGCGAAGGTCTTCCCCGACCACTGGTCGTTCATGCTGGGCGAGCTCGCGCTCTACTCGTTCGTGGCGCTGCTCCTCACCGGCGTCTACCTCACCTTCTTCTTCGACGCCAGCAACGCGGACCGGGTCTACCACGGCGAGTACGCGCCCCTGGAGGGCCGCACCACGTCCGCCGCGTACGCCTCCACCGTGCGGCTGAGCTGGGACGTCCGGGCCGGCCTGCTGATCCGGCAGACCCACCACTGGGCGGCGCTGGTCTTCGTCGCGGCGATCGTCCTGCACCTGGCCCGGATCTTCTTCACCGGGGCGTTCCGCAAACCCCGCGAGCTCAACTTTCTGATCGGCGTGACCATGCTGACCCTCGCCCTGGCCAACGGGTTCACCGGCTACTCCCTGCCGGACGACCTGCTCTCCGGCGTGGGCCTGCGGATCCTCACCTCGGTGGTGCAGTCGATCCCCCTGGTCGGGGCGTGGCTGGCCGCCCTGGCCCTGGGTGGGGAGTTCCCCTCCGACGCGATGATCCCCCGGATGTTCGTCACCCACGTCCTGCTCGTGCCGGCGGTCCTGGTCGCCCTGATCTCACTGCACCTGGGCATCCTGGTGCGGCAGAAGCACAGCCAGTTCCCCGGACCGGGGCGCACCGAACACAACCTGGTCGGCTCCCGGCTGTGGCCGAGCTACACGCTGCGCTCGCTCGCCCTCTTCGCCTGGCTGCTGGCGGTGCTGTTCGCCCTCGGCGGCCTGGTCCAGATCAACCCGGTCTGGCTCTACGGCCCGTTCGAACCGGCCCAGGCCACCTCACCCGCGCAGCCCGACTGGTACGTCGCCTGGGGCGACGGCGCCCTGCGCCTCTTCCCGTCCTGGGAGTTCCGGATCGCCGGGCACCTGGTGCCGGCCGCGTTCTTCCCCGGCGTGGTGCTCGGCGGGGTGACCTTCCTCGCCCTGTACGCCTGGCCGTTCGCCGAGCGGCTCCGGACCGGGGACCGCCGGCAGCACCACCTGCTCGACCGGCCCCGCGACCACCCGGTCCGCCTCGGCGTCGGGGTCGGCGCGCTGACCTTCTACGCGGTGCTGACGGTCGCCGCGGGGGACGACATCATCGCCCGGCTGATCCGGGTGCCCGTCTACGACCTGCTGTCGCTGTTCCGGGTGCTGGTGTTCGTCCTGCCGTTGCTCGCCGGGCTGGTCGCGTTCCTGGTCGCGCGGGCGCTGCGGCGCGGCGACGCCGCCGGTGTCGGCGAGCTCACCCGGGCGGACCTGCGCCGGGCCGCACACCGCTCGGTCCGGCCGCCCGAAGCCGATTCCGGTGAGTCGGAGACGCCCGCCCGGGACCGGCCGGGAGAGCGGATCGAGCTGTGGCCGGAGGGCGACCTGTGGCGGTGGCGCTACCGGGACGAGGACCGGCAGGTCGTGTTCCCCGGTAGCCGGGCGGTGCGGTCGGAGGAGGAGGCAGCCTCGGCGGCCCGGCTCGCGTACCCCGGGGTGGACCGGGTCGTGGTGCCCGGACCGCCCCCGGCCCCGCCGCCCGGTCCGGTCCGCGTCGCCCTGCGGCGGTGGGGCCGGGCGGCGGCCGCGGGGTCGCTGCTGCTCGCGGCCCTCCTGGACCGCCGACGGGACCGGCGGCGACAGGAGCGTGAGCGGGCGGAGCAGGCGTCATCGCCGGAGGCCGCGGACCGGGCGTCGACCGGTGGCGGGCGGACATGAGACTTCAGGAGATCCAGATCAGGAGGCGTGAGGTGCAGGAGATCGTGGGCGAGAGCCTGGCCCGGCGGCTGGTGGAATGGGGCGTCGACACCGTCTTCGGGCTGCCCGGTGACGGCATCAACGGCCTGATGGAGGGTTTCCGCCGGCAGCGGGAGAAGCTGAAGTTCGTGCTGGTGCACCACGAGGAGGCGGCCGCCTTCATGGCCACCGGCTACGCCAAGGCCACCGGGCGGCTCGGCGTCTGCGCCGCCACCTCCGGCCCGGGCGCCATCCACCTGCTCAACGGGCTGTACGACGCCAAGCTCGACCACGTGCCGGTGCTGGCCGTCACCGGCATGCAGGAGAGTTCGGTGCTGGGCTCGCACTATCAGCAGGAGGTGCACACCACGCTGCTCTACCAGGACGTGGCGGCCTACAACCTGATGGTCACCAACCCACAGCAGATGCCCGGGGTGGTCGACATCGCCATCCGCCACGCCCTGGCCGAGCGGACCGTCGCGCACCTGACCTTCCCGAACGACGTGCAGGTCGCCCTGGCCGGCGACGACCCGTACCGGCACGTCAGCCCGGGGGAGCCGCCGATGAGCAGCCCCGTGCTGAGGCAACCTCCGGTGCCGGCGGCGCAGGCCGACCTGGCCCGGGCGGCGGAGGTGCTCAACGGCGGGAAGAAGATCGCGATGCTGGTCGGGGTGGGGGCGCGCGGCGCCCGCGACGAGGTGCTCGCCGTGGCGGAGGCGCTGGCCAGCCCGATCGTCAAGACCCTGCCCGGCAAGCTGGTGGTGCCGGACGACCACCCGCTCACCACCGGTGGCCTCGGCCTGCTCGGCACCAGGCCGAGCGAGGAGCTGATGGAGGAGTGCGACACCCTGCTGATGGTCGGCACCTCCTTCCCGTACGGGAAGTACCTGCCGTCACCCGGGCAGGCGCGGGTGGTGCAGATCGACATCGACGCCAGCCTGATCGGCCTGCGGCTGCCGGTGGACGCGGCGGTCAACGCCGACGCGCGGCTCGCGCTGCAGCAGCTGCTGCCGATGCTCCAGGCCCGCACCGACCGGTCGTTCCTCACCAGGTACCAGCAGGAGCGGGACAGGTGGCGCTCGGACATGGTCGCCCTGCAGGATCCGACCCGCGACCCGATCGCCCCGCAGTACCTGATCAGCTGCGTGGACGAGGCGGCCACCTCGGACGCCATCCTGACCTGCGACTCCGGCACCATCGCCACCTGGGCCGCGCGGCACTGGACGATCCGCGGCGGCCGGGAGTTCTACCTCTCCGGCAACCTGGCGACCATGGCGCCCGGGCTGCCGTACGCGATCGCGATCCAGCACGCGTACCCGGGCCGGCAGGTGATCGCGTTCGTCGGGGACGGGGGGTTCGCCATGCTGATGGCCGAGTTCCTCACCGCCGTGCGGCACAACCTGCCGATCAAGGTGGTCGTCAACAACAACAACTCCTACGGCCAGATCCTCTGGGAGCAGATCCTCCTCGGCTACCCCGAGTACGCGGTACGGCACCGGCAGCCGGAGGCGGACTTCGCCGCCTGGGCGCGGGCCTGCGGCGGGTACGGCGCCAAGGTCACCGACCCGAAGGCGCTGCCCGGGGCGATCCGGGAGGCCCTCGCGCACCCCGGCCCGGCGCTGGTCGACTGCGACGTCAACCCGAACGAGCCGCCGATGCCCGGCAAGGTGCGGTACGACCAGGCGAAGAACTTCATCGAGGCGTTCCTGCGCGGCCAGCCGCACCGGACGAGCACGTTTGCGACGGTGGCCCGCGACAAGATCAACGAGCTGCGGTCATGAGCGAGCGAACCAGCGTGGTGTCCCTGCCGGAGCCGGTGCTGCGCCCGCCCGAGCCGGCCGGCGACATCGACCTGGCCGCGCTCGCCGCGGACCTGCGGGCCGAGGTGGACGGGGAGGTGCGCTTCGACGCCGGCTCCCGGGCGGCGTACGCCGCCGGTGGCTCCAACTACCGGGAGGTGCCGCTCGGCCTGGTGGTGCCCCGTACCGTCGAGGCGGTGGTGGCGGCGATCGCCACCTGTCGGCGGCACGGGGCACCGGTGCTCTCCCGGGGCGGCGGCACCAGCCTGGCCGGGCAGGTCACCAACGTGGCGGTGATCATCGACTGGTCGAAGTACTGCAACCGGTTGCTGGAGGTCGACCGGGAGGCGCGGACCTGCCTGGTCGAGCCGGGCATCGTGCTCGACACGCTCAACGACCTGCTGGCACCGGAGGGGCTGGAGTTCGGGCCGCGGCCGTCCACCCACGACCACTGCACCATCGGTGGGATGATCGGCAACAACTCGTGCGGGTCGGCCGCCCAGCGCAGCGGCAAGGTGGTCGACAACGTCGTCGACCTGGAGGTGCTGCTCTACGACGGCACCCGGATGTGGG
This sequence comes from Micromonospora sicca, assembly GCF_003172935.1. Classification (GTDB taxonomy): domain Bacteria; phylum Actinomycetota; class Actinomycetes; order Mycobacteriales; family Micromonosporaceae; genus Micromonospora; species Micromonospora sicca. The sequence goes on from NZ_QGKS01000251.1 coordinate 15,785, forward strand.
TCGGCGAGACCACCGAGGAGCGGTACGCCGACATCCAGCGGCGCGGTGGCCGCCCGGCCGAAATCCACCGCCAGTTGCGGACGCTGCGGGACGAGTACCTGGCGGAGATCCGCACCCGCTACCCGGACATCCCGCGCCGGGTGTCCGGCTACAACCTGGACAGCCTGCTGCCGGAGAAGAACTTCCAGGTGGCGCGGGCGCTGATCGGTTCCGAGGGCACCCTCGTCACCGTGCTGCGGGCGCGGCTGAGGCTGCTACCGGTGGTCCGGGCCAAGTCGCTGGTGTTCCTGTCCTATCCGGACATCGCCGCCGCGGGCGACGACGTACCCCGGATCCTGCCGTACGGCCCGGTCGCGCTCGAGGGCATCGACGACAAACTGATCAACTTCGAGAAGCGCAAGCACCTGCATCCGGAGGCCCTGCACAAGCTGCCGGAGCGCGGCGCCTGGCTGATGGTGCAGCTGGGCGGCGACACCGTCGAGGAGGCGAACGCCGCCGCCGAGCGGCTGGTGACCGCGCTGCGCGGCGACGGCGCCACCGGCGTGCACCGGTTCGACGACGAGGCCGACGAGGAGCAGATGTGGCTGCTGCGCGAGTCCGGGCTCGGGGCCACCGCGCGCGTACCGGAGGAGCCCGACACCTGGGAGGGCTGGGAGGACTCGGCGGTCGCCCCGGACCGGCTGGGCGACTACCTGCGGGACCTCGATCGTCTCTTTCGGGAGTACGGCTTCGGACAGGCGTCGCTCTACGGACACTTCGGGCAGGGCTGCGTACACACCAGGATTCCGTTCCAGCTGACGACCGCGGACGGGGTACGCCAGTTCCGCTCGTTCGTCGAGCGTGCCGCCGACCTGGTGGTGTCCTACGGTGGCTCCTTCTCGGGAGAGCACGGCGACGGGCAGGCCCGTGGCGAATTGTTGGTGAAGATGTTCGGCGATCGGCTGATCCGCGCGTTCGGGCAGTTCAAGGCGATCTTCGACCCGGACGACCGGATGAATCCGGGCAAGGTGGTCGCCCCCTACCCGCTGGACAGCCACCTCCGACTCGGCGTCGACTACCACCACGGCGAGGTGGAGACAGAGTTCCGCTACCCCGACGACTCCGGCAGCTTCGGTCGGGCGGTGCTGCGCTGCGTCGGGGTCGGCACGTGCCGGCGGCAACACGGCGGGGTGATGTGCCCGTCCTACATGGTCACCCGGGAGGAGGAGCACTCCACCCGGGGCCGGGCCCGGTTGCTCTTCGAGATGCTCGACGGCACGGCTCGGGGCGGCACCATCGGTGACGGCTGGCGGTCCGAGGCGGTCCGCGACGCCCTCGACCTCTGCCTGGCCTGCAAGGGCTGCAAGGCGGACTGCCCGGTCAACGTGGACATGGCGACGTACAAGGCGGAGTTCCTGTCCCACCATTACCAGGGCCGGTTGCGGCCCCGCGCGCACTACTCGATGGGCTGGCTGCCGGCGGCGGCGGTGGCCGCCGGGCGCGCCCCCCGGGTGGTGAACGCGCTGGCCCACGCGCCCGGCCTGAGCCGGCTGGCCAAGCTGGCCGGCGGGATCGACCAACGCCGGGACGTCCCGGTCTTCGCCGCCGAGCCCTTCCAGCGCTGGCTCGCCCGGCGGACGCCCGGTGGGGACGGCTCCCGCGGCGAGGTGCTGCTGTGGCCCGACACCTTCACCAACCACTTCCACCCGGGCGTGGCGCAGGCGGCCGTCGAGGTGCTGGAGGCGGCCGGCTGGCGGGTACGGGTGCCGGAACAGCCCGTCTGCTGCGGGCTGACCTGGATCTCCACCGGGCAGCTCGGCATCGCCAAGAAGGTGCTGCGGCGGACCGTCGAGGTGTTGCGACCGCACCTGCGCGCCGGCACCCGGGTGGTGGGTCTCGAACCCTCCTGCACGGCCGTGTTCCGCAGCGACGCCTACGAGCTGTTCCCCGCCGACGAGGACGTCACCCGGCTGCGCGAACAGACGGTCACCCTGGCCGAGCTGCTGCACCACCACAGCCCGGGGTGGCGCCCGCCGTCGCTGCCGGTCCACGGGCTGATCCAGACCCACTGCCACCACCACGCGATCCTCGGCACCGCCGCCGACCGGGCCGTGCTGCGGGACGCCGGGGTGCGGGCCGACTTCCTCGACTCGGGCTGCTGCGGGTTGGCCGGCAACTTCGGCTTCGAGCAGGGGCACTACGAGGTCTCCGAGGCCTGCGCCGAGCGGGTGCTGCTGCCGGCCCTGCGGGATGCCGCCGACACCGACGTCATCCTCGCCGACGGCTTCAGCTGCCGTACCCAGGTCGAGCAGGGCGCCTCCGGCGGCCGGACGGCGATCCACCTGGCCGAGCTGCTCCGCGCCGGCCTGCACGGTGACGAGGTGTCGACCCGGCCGGAACGCCGGTGGGCGCAGCGCCCGGCGCGGCCGTCCAGGAGCGCGCGGGTGCTCGCCGCCGGGGTGGTCGGCCTGGCCGCGTTCGGCCCGGTGGCCGCGCTCGCCGTGCGGGCCGTCCGGAAGACGCGGTGACCGACGATGCGCCTGACCGCGGCGGCGTACCGGGTGCCGACCGACGCGCCGGAGGGCGACGGCACCCTCGCCTGGGACAGCACCACCATGGTGCTGGTCCGGGCCGAGGCCGACGGGCAGGTCGGGGTCGGTTGGACCTACGGCCCGACGGCGGTGGTCCCGGCGGTGACCGAGCTGCTCGCCCCGGTGGTCGCCGACCTCGACCCGGACGACGTGCCGGCCGCCTGGTCGGCCATGCAGCGACAGCTGCGCAACGCCGGCCGGCCCGGGGTCGCCGGGCTGGCGCTGTCCGCCGCCGACTGCGCGGTCTGGGACCTGAAGGCCCGCCGGCACGGGCTGCCGCTGGCCCGGCTGCTCGGCACCGCCCGCCGGCAGGTTCCGGTGTACGGCAGCGGCGGCTTCACCACGTACGACGCCGACCGGCACCACCGGCAGCTGGCCGGCTGGGTGCACGACGAGGGCATCCCCCGCGTGAAGATCAAGATAGGTGGGTCGTGGGGGAGCGAGGTCACCCGTGACCTCGCCCGGATGGCCGCCGCCCGGCGCACCATCGGCGACGCCGAGCTGTACGTCGACGCCAACGGCGCCTACCAGCGGAAGCAGGCGGTCCGGGTGATGCGGTCCGCCGCCGACCTCGACGTGCGCTGGTACGAGGAGCCGGTCAGCTCCGACGACCTGCCGGGGCTCGGACTGGTCCGCGACCGGGTGCTGCCCGACGTGGCGGCGGGGGAGTACGGCTACGACCTGGCCTACTTCCACCGGATGGCGCCGTACGTCGACTGCCTGCAGATCGACGTCACCCGGTGCGGGGGGATCAGCGAGTTCCTGCGCGCCGCCGCGGTGGCCGCCGCCGCGGGGCTGGAGGTGTCCGCGCACTGCGCGCCGCACCAGCACCTGCCGGTCGCCGCCGCGGTGCCGAACCTGCGGCACGTGGAGTGGTTCCACGACCACGTGCGCATCGAGTCGATGCTGTTCGACGGCGCCGTCGGGGCGACCGGCGGCGTCGCCCCGGTGAACCTCGACGCCCCGGGCAACGGACTCGACCTGCGGGCCGCGCTGGCCGAGCCGTACCGGGTGGCCTGATGTGGGAACCGGAGGAGACGGATGAGAGTCCAGGAGGTGCACCACCAGACCCGGCGGGTCCTGGTGGTGGTCTGCGACAAGGGCGAGGAGGCGGTGGCCGCCATCGGCCGGGCCCTGACCGCCCAGGGCGTACGGTCGGGCCAGGTGACCGCCGTCGGCGGGTTCTCCGCCGGCGAGGTCGGCTACTTCGACCGGGACCGGCGCGACTACCTCCGGATCCCGATCGGCGGGCAGGTCGAGGTGCTGTCGCTGCTCGGTGACGTGGCCGAGCGGGACGGCGAGCCGGTGCTGCACGTGCACACGGTGCTCGGTCGACCCGACGGCAGCACCCTGGGCGGGCATCTGCTGCGCGGCGAGGTGTGGCCGACCCTGGAGGTCCTCGTCACCGAGGTCGCACCCGAACTGGCCAAGCGGGTGGACCCGGAGACCGGCCTCGCCCTGATCGCGGCCACCCCGCCGCGCTGACCGGCTCGACCCGCTGCCACGAGGGGCGTCACCGGACCGTCACCGGACGGCCACGAGTTTCGGCGCCCGGTGACGCCGGAGTGACGTCGATCCAGCAGACTCACAGCTGAGGTCAGCGGTCCTTGCGCAGCTCAAGCCCCAGCCCATCCGATCCTGGTGCAGGTCGGATGGCCGATCGTGCACCGACGCGGCGCGGCATCGGTGACGACGTTCGTGGGGCTTCGCGCGATCTCGTGACGGTCCGGTCCGCCGGTCCGCCCCGACAGCGGTGTCGCGGACCGGCCATTCCGCCAGGGCGGCCTTCGCCCACCAGGGTCCCGGTGCAGGGGGGGTCGATCGTGATCTCTGAGGAGAGCACGCGATTGTCCACGACAGGCGGCATCGGACCGGTGTCCGGCGCCGAGCCGAAGATCCGGCTCCTGCTGCTCGGTGGCTTTCGGCTGCTGCACGGCGGCCGGGCCGTGGTGGTGCCGCGCGGCCTGCAACGCGGCATCGCCCTGATCGGCCTGCGGCCGGCTGCCACCCGTACCCAACTGGCGCGCCTGCTGTGGCCGGACGGGTCGGAGGAGCGCGCGCTGTCGTCGTTGCGGACGGCGCTGTGGCGGCTGCGCCGCGATCCGCTCTGCCCGGTGATCACCGACGGCGACACGGTCCGGCTGCACCCGAAGGTCGACCTGGACGTCGACGAGCTGACCCGGGTGGCCGCCCGGGTGAGCCAGGGCGGCGACCCGCGGCCGGCGGCGGGGGTCCTCGCCGCCGGGCGCCACGACCTGCTGCCCGGCTGGTACGACGACTGGGTGCTGATGGAGCGGGAACGGCTCAGACAGTTGCGGCTGCACCTGCTCGACGAACTGGCCCGGGCCCACCTGCGCGCCGGTGAGCACGGCGAGGCGTTGCAGGCGGCGCTCGAGGCGATGGCGGCCGACCCGTTGCGGGAGACGCCGCACCGGCTGGTGGTCGAGACGCACCTGGCGGAGGGCAACGCGTACGAGGCGCTGCACGCCTTCTTCACCTACCGCGACCTCCTGTCGCGCGAGCTGCAGCTCGCACCGTCCGCGGCGATGTCCGCGCTGATCAGCGAAGTGCTCGCGCCGATCCACGCGCCGGCTTAGCGGCCGCCGGCCGGACCTGGACCCGTCCCCGCGCCCCGCCGGACCCGCCTGTCGTGGTCTCCCTGGCTCCACTGTGCCCGGACCCGTTTCGCCGCCGTCAACGGCCGGGGACTCGGTGCCGGTCGTCGGTGACGGCGGCGTGACGCGACGTCCGGCAGGGTCGCAGGACGACGTCGTCGTGGTCCGGGCGACACCGGTCGGGGACCTCGCCGGCACAACGAGCAAGAACCTCCGCCGGAATCAGGAAGGAGTTCCGTGATGGTCCGCAACCTGCTGCTCATCGTTCGCGAGTCCTGCCGGATGGCTGTCGACGCCTTCCTGGTCGGTGCCCGCGGCTCAAGCGCGTTCATCAGCCCGATCGTCTCCCGCCGGCGTTCGAAGGGAAATCCATGATCAGGACGATGGTCCGGATCCGCGCGCGCCCGGGGCGCGAGCACGCCGTGGAAGCCGCGTGGCGAACGGCCGCCGGGCAGATCATCCGGCTGGCCGGGAACCTGCGGCGGGAGTTGCTGCTCGACGCCAACGATCCGCGCTCGTTCGTAGTCGTCACCGAGTGGGCCGACGAGTCCGCGCTGCACGACTACGAGACCGGACCGGTCGCCGCGCGGTTCGCCGACGCAATCCGTCCACTGTGCGAGGCGTCCGGGCCGGCGAGCCGCCGGGTGATGCGCGGACCCGAGGGCCCCGGCTCGAAGATCTTCGTGGATGTCGAGCTCGCCGTGCCGGCCGACCGGCTGGCCGAGTTCGAGCGCGGGTACGTCGAGGTCACCGCACGGATGGCCGAGGTACCCGGGTACCTGCGCGAGGACCTGCTGCGTCAGCCCGGCTCGGACGTCCACCACATCTTCGCCGAATGGCGCAGCGAGACCGAGTTCTACCGCTGGATCGGCAACCCGGCACACGCGCAGGAGGAGGCCGGGCCGATCGCGCCGTTCCTCCTGGAAATCCGGCGCCGCCTCTTCCACGACGTGGCCCATCCCGAAAGCAGGCGAGAACCGAGTACGGGCAAGGAGATCGACGTGCACACCACAACGGACGTACTCATCGTCGGGGCGGGGCCCACCGGGCTGACCGCCGCCGTCGAGCTGGCCCGGCGCGGCATCGAGTGCCGGGTGATCGAGAAGCAGGCCACCCCGCCCGCCCAGGCCGACAAGGCGATCGGCATCCACTGCCGCACGATGGAGATCTGGGCGGAGCAGGGCATCGTGCGCGACGCGATGGACGCCGGGATCTGGCTGACCGGGAACATGGTGTTCGTCAACGGCGTGCAGACCCACCGGATGAGCTGGGAACTGCCGGAACTGCCGTACGCGCACCTCGGCCTGCCGCAGTACGAGACCGAGCGCATCCTCACCGAACGGCTGGCCACCCTCGGCGTGCGCCCGCAGCGCGGCGCCGAGCTGATCGCGTTCACCCAGGACGACGGCGGCGTGCTGGCCACGGTGGCGACCGCCGGCGGCGAGGAGACGGTACGCGCGAAGTACCTGGTCGGCTGCGACGGCGCGCACAGCAGGGTGCGCGAGCTGCTCGGGCTGACGTTCTCGGGAGGGCTGGGCCGGTTCCCGCAGCTGTTCATGCTCGGGGACGTGGACGTGGACTGGGACATGCCCGAGGGTCACCTGCTCCGGTTCATGCACGAGACCGACGGCCGGATGGACGGGATGCTGGTCTGCGTCCCGCTGCGTGGCGAGTCCCGGTACCGGATCGCGACGCTGGCGCCGCCCCGGTTCTTCGCCCAGACCGGCGGGCAGGACGCCCCGCCCGGGTTCAGCGAGGAGCTGGCCGAACCGACCCTCGCCGACGTCCAGGCCGCGATCGACCACCTGGCCCCGCCCGGCACGCGCGCGTCGAACCTGCGCTGGTCGTCGGTGTTCCGGATCAGCCACGGGATCGTCGACCGGTACGCCGCCGGCCGGGTGTTCGTGGCCGGCGACGCGGCGCACCTGCACCCACCCGCGGGCGGCCAGGGCATGAACACCGGGATCCAGGACGCCTGGAACCTGGCGTGGAAGCTGGCGCTGGCGGTGCGGGGGCTCGCCGCGCCCGGGCTGCTGGACAGCTACGAGACCGAGCGGCGGCCGGAGGGCGAGGAGATCGTCGGGCGCGCGGTGCGGATGGCGTTCACCGACGAGCTGGACCGCAACGACCTGAAGCGTCAGTTCCTGCAGGAGATGTCCATACTGCTCAGCTACTCGGACAGCCCGCTCGTCGGGGAGTCGCTGTCCGCGCCGGACGCCCTGCGGGCCGGCCCCGGGCCCGGCGACCGCGCACCCGACGTCGGCGGCCTGCGCCGGCGGGGTGTCGGGCATCCGCTGCGACTGCACGACCTGACCCGCGGCACCCGGCACACCTTGCTGGTCTACGCGGACGGCTCGGCCGACGAGGCGACCGTGGCCGCGGTGGGGAAGCTGTGCGCCGACGTGCGCCGGCAGGCGTCCGGACAGATCGACGTGTACCTGCTGCTCAGCCCGGACGCCGACGCGCCGGGGCTGCTCGACCCGCCGGTGGTGCGGGACGCCGGGGGCGAGTTCCGGGCCGCGTACGGCGTCGCCGGCAGCGCCCTGTACCTGGTCCGCCCCGACGGGCACGTCGGGTTCCGCAGCCAGCCGATCGACGCCGACGCGCTGAGCAAGAACCTGCAACTGGTGTTCGGAGGCGCGCGATGACCACCGTACGGACCGTGCTCGCGATGCGTACCCGGGAGGGCTGCGAGGAACGGTTCGAGGCGGAGTGGCTCTCGGCGGCCGAGGAGATCAGCACGCTGGACGGATGCCTGCACCAGGACCTGGTCCGCGATGCCGACGACCCGCGCAGCTACCTGATCATCAGCGACTGGGCGGACCGCGAACGGCTGGACGCCTTCGGCCGCAGCGAGCACCGTGACCGGCTGCTGCGCATGATCCGCGAGCTCCGCGAATCCGCGCAACGGCACACCTACCAGGTCCTGCACAGCGTGCGGCGCGAGCCCGAGGAGTCCCGATGACCGACGATGCCGTACCCGCGTCGGAGCTCTACACCGACGAGTTCGCCGCCGACCCCTATCCCACCTTCGCGCGGCTGCGGGCGGACGCCCCCGTCTGCCCGGTCAGTTCGCCGCGGTTTGACTCCTACCTGATCACCCGGTTCGACGACGCCAAGGCGGCGCTGACCGATCCCAGGCTCTCCAAGGACCTGTACGGCCCGGACCAGCACTACCTCCGGATCTTCGGGCCGAACTCGGAGGGGTTGAACAAGAACATGCTCAACTCGGACCCGCCGGAGCACACCAGGCTGCGCCGGATCGTGTCGCAGGCGTTCGCGCCGCGCCGCATCGAGGCGCTGCGACCCCGGGTGGCGCAGATCGTGGACGACCTGCTCGACAAGATCGTCCCGCAGGGTCAGTCCGAGCTGATGCACGAGTTCGCGATTCCGCTGCCGATGCGGGTGATCGGCGAGCTGATCGGGATACCGGAGGCCGACCACGACCGGGTCCTCGACTGGACCCAGGTGATCAGGACGTCCGGGTCGTCCGGCCGTAGTCCCCAGGAAGACCGGGCGGCCGTGCAGGAGGCCCAGCTGCGGCTGCACCACTACTTCGTCGGCCTGGTGCAGGCCAAGCGCGCGCATCCGGCCGACGACATGATCAGTGCGCTGATCGAGGCCTGCGACCACGACGGGAAGCTCTCCGAAGCGGAGCTCGTCACCACCTCGTTCCTGCTGCTGTTCGCCGGGCACCAGACCACCGCGGACTTCATCGGCAACGCGACGGTGGCGCTGCTGACCAATCCCGACCAGCTCGACCTGCTGCGCGCCAAGCCGGAGCTGCTGCCCGCGGCGATCGAGGAGCTGCTCCGGTTCGACGGCCCGTTGCCGGTGGCCAGCCCCAGGATCGCCACCGAGGACGTCGAGTACCAGGGCGTACGCATCCCGCGCGGGTCGATCGTCGGCGTGGTGATCAATTCGGCGAACCACGACCCGGAGCACTTCGCCGACCCGGACCGGCTGGACCTCTGCCGCGAGCGCGGCCCGCACATCGGCTTCGGTCACGGTGTCCACTACTGCCTGGGGGTGTCGCTGGCCCGGATGGAGGCACAGATCGGCATCGGGGCGCTGCTGCGCCGGCTACCGGAGCTGCGGCTCGGGGTGCCGGCCGCCGAGCTGCGCCGGCTGCCGGCGGCGTCGCCGTTCCGTGGCCTGCTGGAGCTTCCGGTCCGCTTCACCGCCTGATCACCTCCGCCCCGTCCGCACCCGTCCATCCGATCCCACCCAAGGAGCAGTCATGGTCTTCCGAAACGTGATCGTCTGTCACATGGTTCCGGGCAGTGAGAACATCGTCGGCGACGTCTTCGGCTACTACGACAAGACGACCCGGCCGCAGGACCTCGGGGTGATCGGGCGGATCCTGCTCTCCCACGAGGACCTCTACATCCACGTCATCGAGCGCGAGCAGGACCCGAAGGTGTCGGGCCAGACCCGCGGGCTGCCCGCGTTCCAGAAGATCGCCGAGGCCATCGCCCCGTACGTGACGCCGTACCCGAGGTACTGGAAGAACCCCTCCGACTCCGTCGCCAAGGAGTTCTACCGCTGGGTGCCGGAGGGGGAGGCGTCGGCCGACACGACGCTGACCGTGATCATCGGCCGGATCAAGCCCGGCGCGGAGCCCGACGTCGCGCGGATCTTCGCCGAGTCCGACGCCGGCTCGCTGCCGGCCGAGCTGGGGGTCACCGGGCGCTGGCTGTACTCGATCGACGACGTCTACGTCCACCTTCTGGAGCAGGACGCGGCGATCGCCGAGGCCACCCGGAACAACCATGACGACAAGCCGGTCTTCGCCAAGATCATGGAAGAGCTCAGCCCGTACATCAGCCCGTACAACCCGGACGCCTGGCACGGCCCACAGGACGCGGTGGCCAACGTGTTCTACCGCTGGCGGGCCGAGGACTGAGCGGGCGTCGGGGCGGCCGGGCCGGTCGGCCCGGCCGCCCGACGGTGGATGTCAGATGTTGGCCGAGTCCGCCGGCACGTCGGCCGGCAGCGACGGCGCCCCGGTCGCCGGCGCCGTCCGCGGGCAGCTGAGCCCCAGGGTGTACGCGGTCATCGACAGCGACCCGTACGCGTACCCGTCGACCAGCACCTCCGGGCGGCCGGCGGTGGCGTCGGCCAGCCCCGCCAGGTACAGCAGCGGGATGAAGTGGTCCGGCGTGGGCACGGCCAGGTCGTAGTCGCGGTGGCCGTCGAGCCGGGCCGCCTCGGTCGGCGCGTCGAGCAGGACCTCCCGGGCCGCGTCGTCGAAGCGCCGCGCCCAGTCGAAGCCCTCGTCGGTCAGCCGCGGGTCCACCCCGCCCAGGTTGTGCACCACGTTGCCGCTGGCCACGATCAGCACCCCGCGTTCCCGCAGCGGCGCGAGCCGGGCCCCCAGGTCCAGGTGGTAGTCCAGCCCCTTGAACGCGTTGATGCTCAGCTGCACCACCGGGATGTCCGCCTCCGGGAAGGCGTGCGTCAGCACCGACCAGGTGCCGTGGTCGATGCCCCACGAGTCCACGTCGGCGCCGACCCAGGTGGGGCGCACGGCGTCGCTGATCTCCTCGGCCAGCTCCGGCAGTCCCGGCGCCGGGTACTCCAGGTCGAACAGTTGCCGGGGGAAGCCGTAGAAGTCGTGGATGGTGCGGGGGCGGGGCATGGCCGTGACGGCGGTGGCGCCGATGTACCAGTGCGCGGAGACCACCAGGATCGCCCGAGGTCGCGGCACGGCCCGCCCGAAGTCGCGCCAGGAGGTGGTGTAGCGGTTGACCTCCAGGGCGTTCATCGGGTTGCCGTGGCCGAAGAACGCCGCGGGCATCACCGTGTCCGTCGTCTGGCTGCTCATGCCGCTCCCCGGGGCCGACCGTGCCCCCCGAGGCTAAACCCGAACGCCCGCCGGTGTCCCGTCTCCCCGCGGGCTCCCACCTCGACGTTGCTCGGGTCCGGCTGGGGCGGACACGGAAGGAAGCGCAGGCACGGTCCTACTCCGGCATGCCGGCTTGAGGATGCCAGGCTTCCGGCGTCTTCCCCATCGCAGGTGCGGGCCGTTAGGGTGGCCGCGTGACGGTGTTCCGGATCGGCGAGGCCGCCGAACTGCTCGGGGTCAGCCCCGACACGGTCCGCCGCTGGATCGACGCCGGCCGGCTGGCCGCCAGCCGGGACGACCACGGTCACCGGGTGGTCGACGGCGTCGACCTGGCCGCGTTCGTCCGCGCCCCGGGGCACCCGGAGCTGTCGTCCGCCCGCAACCGGCTGCGCGGGATCGTCACCGCGGTGGTCAAGGACACGGTGATGGCGCAGGTCGACATCCAGGCCGGGCCGTTCCGCATCGTGTCGCTGATGAGCCGCGAGGCCGTCGACGACCTCGACCTGACGGTCGGCTCGGTGGCCGTGGCCGTGATCAAGTCGACGACCGTCGTGGTGGAACGTGCCACCGCCCCCAGGGGGAGGACCAGCCCGTGACCGTACGGTGGATCCGTGCCGCCCTGGCCGGGGTGGCCGCGCTGACCCTCGGCCTGGCCGGCTGCGGCGGTGACGACGCGCCCGCCGGCACGGCCGGCGGCGGGCGGGTCACCGTCTTCGCCGCCGCCTCGCTGACCGAGACGTTCACCCGGCTCGGCAGGGACTTCGAGGCCGCCCACCCCGGCACGAGGGTCACCTTCAACTTCGCCGGCAGCTCGGCGCTGGCCACCCAGATCTCCCAGGGCGCCCCGGCCGACGTCTTCGCCGCCGCCTCACCCGCCACCATGAAGACGGTGACCGGCGCCGGTGAGGCCGCGGCGAGCCCGGTCACCCTCGCCCGCAACCAGCTCGTCATCGCGGTGCCCAGGGGCAACCCCCGGCAGATCGCCGGGCTGCCCGACCTGACCCGGCCCGGGGCGAAGGTCGCGCTCTGCGCCGAGCAGGTGCCCTGCGGAGCGGCGGCGCGTACGGCTCTCGACGCGGCCGGCGTCCGACTCACCCCGGCCACCCTGGAGCAGGACGTCAAGGGCGCGCTGGCCAAGGTGAAGCTCGGCGAGGTCGATGCCGCGCTGGTCTACCGCACCGACGCGCGGGCCGCCGCGTCCGACGTGGACGCGATCGAGTTCGCCGAGTCGGACCGCGCGATCAACGACTACCCGATCGTCGTGCTCAAGCGGGCCGGCGACCCGGCGACCGCCCGCGCCTTCGTCGACCACGTCCGCTCCGACGCCGGGCGGGCGGTGCTCACCGCCGCCGGGTTCCAGCCCCCGCAGGCGTAGGTGCGGACCCGCGACACCGCCGCGCGGGCGGCCCGCCCGGCGCGACGCCGGCCCCGGGTGCCCCTCGCGCTGCTGCTGCCCGCCGGCCTCGGGCTGCTCTTCCTCGTCCTGCCGCTGGTCGGGCTGCTCGCCCGGGCGCCGTGGACCACCCTGCCGCAGCGGCTGGCCCAGCCCGGCGTGCTCACCGCACTGTGGCTGTCCCTGCAGACCGCCACCCTCGCCACGCTGCTCTGCGTCCTGCTCGGCGTACCCCTGGCCTGGCTGCTGGCCCGGGTCGAGTTCCCCGGCCGGCGGCTGGTCCGGGCGCTGGTCACCGTCCCGCTGGTGCTGCCCCCGGTGGTCGGCGGGGTGGCGCTGCTGCTGGTCTTCGGCCGCCGCGGGCTGCTCGGGTCCTGGCTGGACGCCACGTTCGGGGTGACCCTGCCGTTCACCACCGCCGGGGTGGTGCTCGCCGAGGCGTTCGTCGCCATGCCGTTCCTGGTCATCGCCGTCGAGGGCGCGCTGCGCGGCGCGGACCCGCGCTACGAGGAGGCCGCCGCCACCCTCGGCGCCGGCCGCTGGACCACCTTCACCCACGTCACCCTGCCGCTGGTCGCCCCCGGCGTCGCCGCCGGGGCGGTGCTCTGCTGGGCCCGGGCCCTCGGGGAGTTCGGCGCCACCATCACCTTCGCCGGCAACTATCCCGGCCGGACCCAGACCATGCCGCTCGCCGTCTACCTCGCCCTGGAGACCGACCTGCCGGCCGCGATCGTGCTCAGCCTCATCCTGCTCACCGTCTCCGTCGCCATTCTCGCCGGGCTGCGGGACCGCTGGGTCGGCGCCCCGTGACCGCCCCGCCCCTGCTGGACGCGCACCTGGTCGCCGACCGGGACGCCTTCCAGCTCGACGTCCGGCTGCGGATCGCCGCCGGTGAGGTCGTCGCGCTGCTCGGCCCGAACGGCGCCGGCAAGACCACCGCGCTGCGGGCGCTCGCCGGCCTGCACCCGCTGGCCGCCGGGCACCTCACCCTCGACGGCGTCGACCTCGACCGCCCCGACCGGCGGCGCTGGGTGCCGCCGGAGCGGCGTCCGGTGGGCGTCGTGTTCCAGGACTATCTGCTCTTCCCGCACCTGCGCGCGCTGGACAACGTCGCGTTCGGGCCCCGCCGGCAGGGCGCCGACCGGTCGGCCGCCCGCGAGCGGGCGCGGGGCTGGCTGGACCGGGTCGGCCTGGCCGAGCAGGCCCGCCGCCGGCCCCGGCAGCTCTCCGGCGGGCAGGCCCAGCGGGTCGCCCTCGCCCGGGCCCTCGCCGTCGACCCCACTCTGCTGCTGCTCGACGAGCCGCTCGCCGCCCTGGACGCGGGCACCCGGCTGGACACCCGGGCCGAGCTCCAGCGGCACCTCGGTGGCCACTCCGGCGCGACGCTGCTGGTCACCCACGACCCGCTGGACGCCTTCGTGCTCGCCGACCGGCTGCTCATCGTCGAGCACGGGCGGGTGGTCCAGGAGGGGGACGCGGCCAGCGTCACGGCCCGGCCGCGCACCGACTACGTGGCGCGGCTGGTCGGGCTCAACCTGCACCGCGGTCGCGCCGACGGGCACACCGTGCGGGTCGGCGAGCTGACCCTCACCGCGGCGGACCGGGTCGTCGGGGACGCCTTCGTCGCCTTCCCGCCCGCCGCCGTCGCCCTGCACCCGGCCCGGCCCGACGGCAGCCCGCGCAACGTGTGGCCGGCCACCGTCACCGGGGTGCAGCGGCACGGCGACAACCTTCGGGTCCAGCTCGACGGCCCGATCACCGTCGCGGCGGACGTCACCCCGGCCGCGGCGGCCCACCTGCGGCTCGCCCCCGGCCAGCGGGTCTGGGCGGCGGTCAAGGCCGCCGAGACCCACGCCTACCCGGCGTGAGCGGCGCCGGAGCGGTCACCGGCCGGGCTGCGGACCGAAGGCGGTGAGGAAGCGGTCCCGGAAGGTGTCCATCCGCCACACCGGGGCCTGCGGCCCCGGGCGCAGCCCGTCCTGCCAGCCCCAACCGGCGATCCGGTCGAACACCTTCGGGTCGTGCGCCACCACGGTGATCGGCACGTCCCGGCTGGCGCCCTCACCGGTGATCGCCGTCGCCGGCTGGTGGTCGCCGAGGAAGACCAGCACCAGGTCGTCCCCGCCGTACGCCAGCACGTAGGAGACCAGGGTGTCCAGCGTGTACTCGATCGAGTGCCGGTAGTCGGCGCGGATCTGGGTGGCGTCCCGCTGCACCACGTCCCGGCTGCCGCCGCTGCTGGTGGACGCCTGGTGGAAGATGGAGCCGTCGCCGACCGCGTCCCAGCCGACCGGCTTCGGGATGACCGACCAGGGCGAGTGGCTGGAGACCAGCGGGATCTCCGCCATCAGCGGGGCGTGCGGCTTCGCCCGCTCCAGCCGCTGGAAGGTGGCCAGGGTGTACTGGTCGGGCATCGGAGCGTAGCTGAACTTCGGGCCGCGGTAGCCCAGCTTCTCGGCGTCGTAGTAGCGGTCGTAGCCGAAGAACTTCCCCTCCGGCCAGGGCTGGGTGGCCGCCGGCATCACCCCCACCGTCTGCCAGCCGGCCCGGTGGAACGCGCCGTTCAGGGTCAGCCGGTCCCCGGCCAGCAGGTCCCGGTGGCGCTGGTCGTTGTCGATCCAGAGCCCGGACAGCAGGGTGCTGTGCGCCAGCCAACTGCCGCCGCCGAACGTCGGGGAGGTGAGGAAGCCGCTGCGCGCGTCGTACCCGGCCGCCCGCAGCCGACGGTAGCCGGCGTCGAGCACCGCGTCGACGTGCGGCGCGAACTCCGGGTCCTCGACCGCGTCCCGGCCGTAGCTCTCCACGAACGTCACCAGCACGTCCTTGCCGCGCAGCCCGGTCAGCAGCCGGTCGCCGGGGACGTCCCGGAAGGCGTCGGCGGCGGCCTCGCCGGCGAACGCCTCGCGGTCCCGCAGCCCGGCCCGCACCTGACCGGCGTGCGCGGCGACCAGGGTGGTCGCCTCCCGGTCCGCCACCGGCACGCCGGGGGAGACCCGCACCCCGAACACGGCGCAGGCCAGCCAGAGCACGGCCAGTGCCGCGACGGCGCGGACCGTGGCGGTGCGGTGTCGGACCACCAGCCGGGTCAACCGCAGCACCGACAGGGTGAGCAGCACGAACAGCGCGCCGGCGAGGAGCAGCACGCCGGCCGCGGCGGCGACCGCGCCGCCCCGGCCGACCGAGTCGGTGAGGAAGCCGAAGCCGTCGTCGAAGAGCCCCCAGTCGAGCAGTACGTCGAACGGCCGGTCCCGGGCCACGAAGAAGCCCATGTCGAGGAGCTTGAGGACGGTCAACAGGCCGAGCGTCAGACCGAGCGCCACGGCCACCGGACGGCGTACCCGGGCCGGCAGGACGAGCAGCAGCGCGACGGCGACCAGCCCCTCCACCGGAATCCGCAGGAACGCGCCGGGGCGGAGCCGGCTCAGCTGGTCCGGCGCCACGAGCGCGGCCAGCACCAGCACCGCCGCGAGCCCGGTGACGACTCCGGCCAGGATGCGGCGGCCCCGGGGCGTGACCACCGTCGAGGGGGCGGCATCGTCGTCCGGCGGTTCCACCGCCGGTCGACGGAAGCGCGTGATGAGTGACAACTCCTCGGTCCTTCCCTGCCTGCCCGGGGTGGCGGCGGTCGTGCCGGCTCAGACCGGCTGGTGGGCCGTCCACCGGCCCGTGGCCGGCTCGCCGGAGGCGGCGACGTGGCTGGCGCGGGTGACGGTGACCCGCATCGCGCGCGGCACGGTGACGTGCCGGACGGCGATGTGCGGGACGCTCGCGTGCCGGACGGCGACGTGCGGAACGGTCGCGGGTCGGACGGTGACCTGCGGGAGGGTCGCCTGCGGGACGGGGACGGTGACGGGGCGGTGCCGCCACAGCCAGGCGACGTCGTGGCCGAACGACTCGACCAGGATCGCCAGCGCGCCCGCCACCAGCACGGTCGTCGCCGGCGGCGGCAGCGCGGCGGCGGCCGCGACGGCCAGCACGACGCCCTGCGCGGCCGCGACGACCTTGCGCCAGTACCGCGGCGGCAGGGTGCCGCGCATCCAGGGCAGCAGCCAGCCCGCGGCGACGAAGGCGTACCGCATCCCGCCGGCGGCCAGCACCCAGCCGCCGACGGCCGGCGCCAGGTGGACGCTGAGCACCAGGATCAGGAACGCGTCGACCTCCATGTCGAACCGCGCGCCCAGGTCGCTCGCGGTCCCGGTGCGTCGGGCCACCCGACCGTCGACCGCGTCGAGGGCCAGCGCCACGGCGGTGAGCGGGACCAGCACCGCCACCGGCGCCGGCCGCCCCCAGCCGTCGACCGTCAGGGCCAGCACGCCGCCGACGAGGACCGCCCGGGTCAGGGTCACCCGGTCCGCCGGGCCGAGCGCGTCCCTCCCGGCCGCCCGCAGGCCGCGCCGTAACAGACCGCACAGGGCCGCGCCGTACGCGAGGCCGGCCAGCCAGCCGGGCGCGCCGAGCCCGACCGTGCCGGCCAGCCCGGCCAGCAGGACGAACTGGGCGATCAGCCCGAGTAGCGGCCCATTTCGAACCGTGGACACCCTGCCTCCGTGTCTATGATCGACAACCCTGCCAGTCAACACGGGTAATACGGCCGTCCGGTTCGGTCCGGATGCGGAAAAGAGGGAATTTCGTGACCCGCGACGCCCGCGCCTTCTGGCTCCGCGTCCCCGGCGAGGGCGAGATCCGGTCGCTGACCCTCCCCGCCCCCGGCTCCGACGAAGTGCTGGTCCGCACCCGTTACTCGGGCGTCAGCCGGGGCACCGAGACCCTGGTCTTCGCCGGCCGGGTCCCCGCCGACCAGTACGCCACCATGCGCGCCCCGTTCCAGGAGGGCGACTTCCCGGCCCCGGTCAAGTACGGCTACCTCAACGTGGGCGTCGTCGAGGAGGGGCCCGAGGCGTTGCGCGGGCGGACCGTCTTCTGCCTGTACCCGCACCAGACCGCGTACGTCGTGCCGGCCGAGGCGGTGGTGGTCGTACCGGACGGGGTGCCGGCGGCCCGGGCGGTGCTGGCCGGCACGGTGGAGACCGCGGTGAACGCGCTCTGGGACGCCGCGCCGCTGGTCGGCGACCGGGTCACCGTGATCGGCGGCGGCATGGTCGGCTGCTGCGTCGCCGCCCTGCTGGCCCGCTTCCCCGGGGTACGGACCGAGCTGGTCGACGCCGACCCGGCGCGGGCCACGGTGGCCGCCGCGCTCGGGGTCGACTTCGCCCTTCCCGCCGACGCCGCCGGCGGGCGGGACCTGGTGGTGCACGCCAGCGCCAGCGCCGACGGCCTGCAACGGTCCCTGGAACTGCTCCGCCCGGAGGGCACCGTGCTGGAGCTGAGCTGGTACGGCGACCGTCCGGTCACGCTCCGCCTCGGTGGGGCGTTCCACTCGGGACGACTGCGCATCCACAGCAGCCAGGTGGGTACGGTGGCGCCGCGGCGGGCCGACCGGAGCTACCGCGACCGGCTGGCGCTGGCCCTGGACCTGCTCGCCGATCCGGCCTTCGACGCGCTGCTCACCGGTCGGTCCCGGTTCGCCGAACTGCCCGACGTGCTCGACCGACTCGGCACGGGCCGCCTGCCCGCGCTCTGCCACCTCATCACCTACGACGGGGAGTGATCCGTGTTCAACGTGACCGTCCGTGACCACATGATGGTCGCCCACAGCTTCACCGGCGACGTCTTCGGGCCCGCCCAGCGGCTGCACGGCGCCACCTTCGTCGTCGACGCCACCTTCCGCCGCCCCGACCTCGACGCCGACGGGATCGTCGTCGACATCGGCCGGGCGACCGAGCAGCTCAAGGCCGTCCTCGGCGAGCTGACCTACCGCAACCTGGACGACGAGCCCGACTTCGCCGGGGTGAACACCACCACGGAGGTGCTGGCCCGCACGGTCGCCGACCGGCTCGCCGAGCGGGTGCACGCCGGCCGGCTCGGCGACGGCGCGCGGGGCCTGGCCGGCATCACCGTCACGCTGCACGAGTCGCACGTCGCCTGGGCCAGCTACGACCGGTCGCTGTAGCGGATGACCACGCTGCACGTGGTGCTGCCGGGCGACATCGACGACCCGGCCAGCCCCAGCGGCGGCAACGGCTACGACCGCCGGGTCTGCCAGGGGCTCGCCGCGGCCGGCTGGACCGTCCGGGAGCATCCCCTGCCCGGCGACTGGCCGCGACCGGGGGCGGGGGAGCGGGCCGCCCTCGCCGGCGTCCTCGCCGGGCTGCCCGACGGCGCGCTGGTGCTGCTCGACGGGCTGGTCGCCTCGACCGTGCCGGAGGTGCTGGCGCCGCAGACCCGCCGGCTGCGCCTGGTGCCGCTCGTGCACCTGCCGCTGGAGACCGACGCCGAGGCCGCGGCGCTGGCCGCCGCCACCGCCGTCGTCACCACCAGCGAGTGGACCCGCCGCCGGCTGCTCGACCGGTACGCCCTGCCCGCCGATCGGGTCCGGGCGGCCCCACCCGGGGTGGACCCCGCGCCGCCGACCCCCGGCTCGGCGGCCGGCGCCGCGCTGCTCTGCGTCGCGGCGGTCACCCCGCACAAGGGCCACGACGTGCTCGCCGCAGCGCTGGCCACGGTCGCCGACCTGCCCTGGACCTGCGACTGCGTGGGCGCGCTGACCCGGGACCCCGACTTCGTGGACCGGCTGCGCCGGCAGCTCACCGACGCCGGCCTCACCGGCCGGGTCCGCCTGCTCGGCGCCCGCACCGGCGTGGCCCTGCACGAGGCGTACGCCCGCGCGGACCTGCTGGTGCTCCCCTCGCGCGGGGAGACGTACGGGATGGTGGTCACCGAGGCGCTGGCCCGGGGCGTACCGGTGCTGGGCACCGACGCCGGCGGGCTGCCCGAGGCGCTCGGGCACGCCCCCGACGGCAGCCGGCCCGGCCTGCTCGTGCCGCCCGACGACCCGGACGCGCTGGCCGGCGCGCTGCGCCGCTGGCTCACCGACCCCGCGCAGCGGGCCCGGCTGCGGCGATCCGCCCGGGACCGGCGGGACACCCTCACCGACTGGGCGGTCACCTCGACCCGCCTGGCGGCCGCACTGAAGGAGACCACGGCGGCATGACCACCCAACTCCCGCCCGACTTCGCGGACTGGCTGCGGCTGCGCGAGCCCGCCGACGCCGCGGCCCGCGCCACCGACCTGGTCGCCCGGGTCCGCCGCCGGCTGACCGGTGACCGGCCGCTGGTCGTGCACGACCTGGGCACCGGGACCGGTGCGATGGGACGCTGGCTGGCGCCGCTGCTGCCCGGGCCGCAGCACTGGATCCTGTACGACCGGGACGCCGACCTGCTGGACCGGGCCATGGCCGACCTGGTGGACGCCGCCGCCGACGGCAGCAAGGTCACCGTCGAGACCCGGCGCGCCGACATCACCCGGCTGACCGCCGCGGACCTCGCCGGCGCCGGCCTGGTCACCGCCTCGGCGCTGCTGGACATGCTCACCGCCGCCGAGGTCGAGCGGGTGGTGGCGGCGTGCGCCGGGCACCTCACGCTGTTCATGCTCACCGTGGTCGGCCGGGTCGAGTTCACCCCGGCCGACCCGCTGGACGCGGAGTTCGCCGCGGCGTTCAACGCGCACCAGCGCCGTACCGTCGACGGCCGCGCCCTGCTCGGGCCGGACGCGGTCGCGGCCACCCGGGCGGCGTTCGCCCGGCGGGGCACCGAGGTGCTGGTCCGGCCCAGCCCGTGGCGGCTCGGCCCGAAGCAGGCGACGCTGACCGCGGAGTGGCTGACCGGCTGGCTCGACGCGGCCGGCGAGCAGCGGCCGGAGCTGGCCGCGCCGGCCGGGGCGTACCGGCGGCGGCGGCTGGCCGAGGCGGCCGAGGGGCGGCTGCGGGTGCTGCTGCACCACGCCGACCTGCTGGCCGGCGGGTGAACCGGACGGCCACGCCGTACGTGACACCGGGTGGACAGAGGGAGGACCGCTTGTCGCACGCGACCATCGCCACGCCCGTCGTACCCCCGGTGGCGACCGCCGCGTCCCCGGCCGCGGCCCGGTCACCGTGGGCCTGGGTCCGCACGCTCGGTGGGCTGGGGGTGCTCGCCGCCCTGGTCTGGTGGGTGGGCACCGGGCCGTTCCTCGACGGGCTGCGGCTGATCGACGGCCGGGCGCTCGCCGCGGCCCTCGCCATCGGCCTCGTCACCACCGTCTGCTGCGCCTGGCGGTGGGCGCTGGTCGCGGGCGGCCTCGGCGTGCGGCTGCCGATGGGCGCCGCGGTGGCGCACTGCTACCGCGCGGTCTTCCTCAACTCGACGCTCCCCGGCGGGGTGCTGGGCGACGTGCACCGGGCGGTGCGGCACGGCCGGGACGCCGGCGACGTCAGCCGGGGCATCCGCGCGGTGGTCTGGGAACGCACCGCCGGGCAGGTCGTCCAACTGTTCATCGCCGTGGTCGTGCTGGCCGCGCTGCCCTCGCCGGTCCGGCCGTACCTGCCGGCGGTGGCCGGCGCGCTGCTGGCCGTCGGGCTGGGCCTGGTCCTGCTCGCCCGGCGGGCGCCCCGCTCCGGCGCCTCCCGGTGGGGGCGGGCGCTGCGCACCGCGGTGGCCGACGTCCGGTCCGGACTGCTCGCCCGGCGCACCTGGCTGGGCGTGGTGGTCGCCTCCGCCGTGGTGGTCGCCGGCCACCTGGCCACCTTCGTGGTCGCGGCCCGCACCGCGGGCGCCGACGCGCCGCTGGCCCGGCTGGTGCCGCTGACGTTGCTGGCCCTGCTGGCGATGGGGCTGCCGGCCAACGTCGGCGGGTTCGGCCCGCGCGAGGGGGTCGCCGCGTGGGCGTTCGCCGCCGCCGGCCTGACCGCCGCGCAGGGCGTCGCCGCCGCCATGGTGTACGGCGCGCTGGTGCTCGTCGCGAGCCTGCCCGGCGCGGCCGTGCTGCTGCTGCGCCGGTCCCCGGCAACGCCGGCCGGCACCGACCGCTGACCGCGCCTACGGTGGACCTTGGTGTGCGCGGCCGGCGCGTCCGGCGGCACCGGACGGAGGAGGTGTCGACTAGTAGTTGACTCTCTGGTCAAGTCTGTTCAGGCTTACCTGCTATGGGTAGCGCTTATCGGATCGGGGAGTTCGCCAAGCGGGTGGGCCGCTCGGTGGGCACGGTGCGTCGCTGGGAGGCGGAGGGGCGGATCAGCGTGCGCCGGCTGCCGTCGGGTCAGCGTTACTTCGACGACTCCGAT
>NZ_QGKS01000022.1 GCF_003172935.1 Micromonospora sicca
GACGGGGACGACAGGGTCGGGGATGGCGGCGGCACGGTGGGGACCGGGCGTGGCAGCCCGATTCAAGGCGATCTTCGTCATGACAAGGAAGCCGACGGCGGGCAGAGCGGCGGCGATCCACCCGATGACGGACTGTTCCGCTTCCACGACCTGCGCGGCGATGGACAGGGTGACCGCACACATCAGGACGGTGGCGGGGAACCTGGTCGAGGCGTGCTGGCGTTTGCGGTAACGCAGCTCCAGTCCGGCAGCGATGGACATCAGCTCCAGGACGATGGCGTCGGCCCAGGCGAGCCAGCCGTCCTGACCGTGGGAGGCGGCGACGTTGTGGACGTGGGTGAAGCTTGCCGCCCCAGCGGCGCCACCGATCGTGAGCATGATGACGATCTGGGTGAGGTTCTCGGCACGCGATCCGCGTGAGGGCGGCACGTCGAAGGAATCTGCGCCGGCGGGGGCGCTGTGCTGCTGATCAGCCGTCGCGGCTGTGGGTAGGGCCATAGGACTCCTCGGAACGGGAGGGACAGGGCATGAGCTGACGGGCTGACATCACAGCGGTTCCCCTCCCGGTCGAGTCGTCGGCAATCCAACCTGCCTACTCATGGACGCGCGTTGCGGTGCGTCTTGTCAAGGCCCACGGCCAAGCCGGATGGCACGCCGCTGCCGCATGATCAGATCGCCGTGTGACCCCCTGGGGAGTAGCCCTCTAAGAGCCTGGTAAATAAGGGTTTCAGGTGTTTTGGTGGCGGGCGAGGCGGCGGGTCATGACGATGATCATGGCCCATTGGACCATCGCGGCGTGGTGGTCGGGTAGCCGTTCGTAGTCGCGGACGGTG
>NZ_QGKS01000021.1 GCF_003172935.1 Micromonospora sicca
CCCGGTATGAAGTGGTCCTCTCACAGATCAACTTCAGTAGGGGTCCTGCGTCGCCATGAGTGTCACATACACCGCCGAGCTGTCCGTGCGCGAGGAGACCGTGTTGTTCCTGTCCGGGCTCCTGCACGCTGAACGGCAGCGGCTCGGGACCCGTACCGGGACCCGGGCGCTGGGCTGCTTCAAGCAGGCGATCCTGGTGATCCGCTGGTTCCTCGACGGCACTCGGATCAAACAGTTGGCCCTCGACAACCAGGTCAGCTCGTCGACCGGCTACGACTACCTGCACGAGGGCATCCGGGTCCTCGCCGCCCACGCGCCGCGGCTGGAATCGGTGCTGCTGGCGGCGAAAGTGGCCGGCTACGCCCACGTGAACATCGACGGGACCCTGATCGAGACTGACCGGTGCCGCACACCTGGGCCGACACCAGGGGTGGACCTGTGGTGGTCCGGCAAACACGACAACCATGGTGGCAACGTGCAGGTCGTGACCGCTCCGGACGGGTGGCCGCTGTGGACCTCGCCGGTACGGCCCGGCCGGGAACACGACACGACCGCCCTGCGTGAACACGACATCCTGCCGCTGCTGGCCACCTGGACCAACGACGACCGGCGGGTGCTCGGCGACCTCGGCTACGAAGGCGAAGCCGACACGATCACGATCGCGTTCAAGAAGCCGAAGAACGGCGCCTGCACCGACGTGCAGCAGCAGTTCAACAGAGCCCACAACGGTGTCCGCGCCATCGGCGAACGCGGAAACTCCCTGCTCAAGACCACCTTCAAAGCGTTGCGCAACGTCAGCCTCTGCCC
>NZ_QGKS01000098.1 GCF_003172935.1 Micromonospora sicca
AGATGTGTATAAGAGTCAGGTGTAGCGCGGCCAGTCCGCCACCCCGGTGTGCACCACCGTCACCGCCGCGTTCGCCGTCGGCCGCTTCTGCGCCAGCAGCATCGCCAACGGCCGACCCAGCGTGGCGCCCCGACCCAGGATCACCACCTCCCGGCCCGCCACCGGCACCCCATGGAACGCCAGGAGCGCCTCGATGCCCGCCGGCGTGCACGGCAGCGGCCCCGGCAGGCCCAACGCCAGCCGCCCCATGTTCATCGGGTGCAGCCCGTCGACGTCCTTGTCCGGATCCAGCACCTGCAACGCCCGGTCGTAGTCCAGCTGCCCCGGGATCGGATACTGCACCAGCACCCCGTGCACATCCTTGTCCGCGTTGAAGTCCTCCAACACCCGATGCAGATCCGCCTGCGCGCTCGAGGCCGGCAGGTGCACGTGCGGCGAGGCGAACCCCAGCTCCGCCGCCTGCCGCTGCTTGATCCGGATGTACCCGGCACTGGCGTCGTCGTCACCCACCAGCACCGTCGCCAACGCCGGCGTCACCCCCGCCGCGCGCAGCGCCGCCACGTCCTCGGCGACCTCCGCCAGCACCCGCTCCGCAACCGGCCCACCCGGCAACAGCCGAGCCGTCGTACCCGAAGAAGACATGCCACACCTCGCCCGCGGAGGCCCAGGCGGTCGACCCCCGCGACGAGCTCCCCGATGGTTACTGCCATCCCCGATGCCGCCAGTCGCGTCAGCGGTCAGCCTGCCAC
>NZ_QGKS01000121.1 GCF_003172935.1 Micromonospora sicca
AGCAGGATCCGCGGGGCGGGCAGGGCGCGCAGGGCGCGGACGACGCGGCGCAGTTGCAGGATGTTCCAGCCGGGCACGAAGGACAGGTGGGTGGCGGCGACGGTGAGCGGGCCGTGCGGGGCGTCCAGGACGGCGGCGAGGACGACGCGGGGTTCGTCGCGCAGCAGGACGAGCCCGCCGCCGGGGCCGGGGACGTAGATCGGGGATCGTACGGGGGCCGGTCGTAGCCGGGTCACCTGCCAGGAGCGCACGGGATAGCGGCTGACCAGGCCGATGCCGTAGCAGGGTTCGCCGTGGCCGTCGTCGTCGTGGTTCAGCGGGCGGAACTGTTCGCCGGGGGTGCCGACGACGGCGGCGGCGAAGCGGTGTTCGGGGGCGCCCAGGGCGCGGGCGGCGATGGCGGTGAGGTCCAGGTTGCCGCTGCGGGACTGGTCGCGGTCGACCTCCTGCAGGGCGAGGATGTCGGCGTCGAGGGCGGTGACGGCGGCGGTGAGCCGGTCGGGGTCGACGAGTCCGTCGGTGAGGGATCGCCCGTGCAGCAGGTTGAAGGTGGCCAGGCGCACGAGCACACCCTACGTCGCCGTGGCAGGGTTGCCGGGTGCTCAAGGCGTTGGTGTGTTCGGTGCTGGTGTTCGTGGCGGTGGCGTCGGTCGGTCTGTGGTTGCGGCGGCGGCGGGGCCGCTGAGCCCACCGCCCGGGCGGTGAGGCTGGCCACAGGTGGTCTCGCCGGTGCGCCGGGGGTGGGCAGAATTGCCGCCCGTGGACCCCTTGTCGCTGAC
>NZ_QGKS01000019.1 GCF_003172935.1 Micromonospora sicca
GCAGCCGGGCAGCGGGGCGAGCAGCAGCAGCGGCACCAGCGCCGGCAGGGTCCGGCGCAGTCCGCGCCGGAGGGCGCGCGCTGGCCGGACCCACGGTGCGGGCCGGGCCGGCCGGATCCGCATCGGCAGCTCCCGGGTAGCGGGCGGCACCCCGCCGCCCCTGCCGGTACGCCGGGTTGACCCCGGCGTACCTCACCCGGTCAAACGACCGCGGACCCGGTCACGACTCGCGTTCGGTCAGCGCGGGGTGCCGAAGTCCTGCGTCCAGTACGGCCCGTTGCTCCGCGCCACACCGACGCCGATCTCGGTGAAGGAGCAGTTCAGGATGTTGGCCCGGTGCCCCGGGCTGTTCATCCAGGCGTCCATCACGGCGGCCGGCGTCTGCTGGTTCCAGGCGACGTTCTCGCCGTACGCCCGCCAGGCGTAGCCGACCCGGTCGAGCCGGTCGCCGACGTCGCTGCCGTCGCTGCCGTCGTGCGACATGGTCTTGTGGTCGGCCTGGTCCTGGCTGTGTGCCTGGGCCGCCTTCATCAGCTTGTCGTCGATGCTGAGCGCCTTGCAGCCGGCCTTGGCCCGCTCCTTGTTCACCAGGTCGACCACTTCCTGGAGTTCGGCGCTGATCCGGCCGGTCGTGGTGGTGGTGGCGGTGCTGCGGCTCGGTGCGGGGGCGCGGTCGAGCTGACGGGACGGTGCGGTGGTGCGGCTGGGCTTCGGCGGGGCCGTCCGGCTGGCCGACGGGCTCGGCCGGGCGGTGCTCGGCTTCACCGTGGGGGAG
>NZ_QGKS01000024.1 GCF_003172935.1 Micromonospora sicca
GCCGTGCCGACGGCGGTCAGGTTCATCTGCTGTCCGCGCTGGACACCAGCACCGGCATCGTCCTGGCCCAGGTCACCGTGAGCGCGAAGAGCAACGAGATCCCCGCGTTCGCACCGCTGCTCGACGCGGTCGAGCAAGTGTTGGGCAGCCTGACCGGTCTGCTGTTCATCGCCGACGCCCTGCACACCCAGACCGCCCACGCCGAGGAGATCGCCGCCCGCGGCGCCCACCTGATGATCCCGACGAAAGGCAACCAACCCACCCTGTTCAAGCAGCTCAAGACCCTGCCCTGGCCGGAGATCCCGATCGGGGACCGCCGCCGCGACACCGGCCACGGCCGCCGCGAGACCCGCACCGTCAAAGCCATCACCGTGGCTACTCCGGGCGGCATCAGGTTCCCCCACGCCGAGCAGGCCGTCCGGATCACCCGCACCCGCACCACCAGCGGGAAGACCAGCCGCGAAACCGCCTACTACACGGTGTCTCTACCCGCCGAGCAGGCCCAACCCGCCGACCTGCAGCACTGGGCCCGCCTCGAATGGCACATCGAAAACCGCGTACATCACGTCCGGGACGTCACTTTCCGTGAAGATCTCCACCAAGCCCGGACCGGCACCGGACCCGCCGTCCTCGCGACCCTGCGTAACACCTCGATCGGCTACCACCGCACCAACGGCGAGGCCAACATCGCCCGCGCCACCCGACGCGCGAACCGCCGCCCCCACGACCTCATCACCGCCGTGACCAGCAGCATCCCGACAACGCAATGACCCTG
>NZ_QGKS01000018.1 GCF_003172935.1 Micromonospora sicca
CCCGGGGGTTGAAGAACTGGTCGGACTCCCGCACCGGTAAGCGTGCCGGGCGGCGGGTGGGGTTCCCGCGTTTCAAGTCCCGCCGCCGGTCGACCCCGTCGGTGCGGTTCACCACCGGGGCGATCCGGGTGGAGCCGGACCGTAGGCATGTGGTGTTGCCCCGGCTGGGCCGGTTGAAGCTGCACGAGTCCGCCCGGAAGCTCGCACGCCGGCTGGAGGCGGGCACCGCCCGGGTCGTGTCGGCGACGGTGCGCCGCGACGGTGGCCGCTGGTATGTGTCGTTCACCTGCGCGGTGCAGCGCGTCCAGGGTGTGCCGGCCTGCCCGGATGCGACGGTCGGTGTGGACCTGGGTGTGTCGCATCTGGCGGTGCTGTCCACCGGTGAGGTGGAGCCCAACGCCCGCCATTTGGACGCCGCCGCCCGCCGGATGCGGCGTCTGGCCCGGCGCGTGTCTCGCCGGGTCGGCCCTGACCGGCGCACCGGTCGGCGCGGGTCGAAGCGGTGGGAGCGGGCGTCCGCCCGGCTCGGTCGGGCGCACGCCCGGGTTGCTCATCTGCGCCGCGACGGTCTGCACAAGCTGACCACCCGGCTCGCCCGCGAGTACGGCACGCTGGTGGTGGAAGACCTCAACGTGGCCGGGATGCTCGCCAACCGGCGGCTCGCTCGGCGCATCGCCGACGCCGGGTTCGCCGAACTGCGGCGGCAACTGGCCTACAAGACGGGATGGAATGGCGGGCGGCTGGTGGTGGCCGACCGGTGGTATCCGTCCTCGAG
>NZ_QGKS01000308.1 GCF_003172935.1 Micromonospora sicca
CCGTGTGCGGCACCTGGCTGACCGGCCCTTTCGGGTTGGTCTCCTGGGGTGTCCGTCCCGCCGGACGCTGACCGGAGGATCCCGATGGGGATTCTGCCGGGGCGGGAACCTGCCGTCGCAAGGGCAGCAGGCGTGAGGTCTTGACCGTTGCAGGTCGGGTCTGCTTCGGGGTGGGTACGGTTTTGCGTCGATCCCGCGCCGGCCGGGTCGTGGCGGTGCGGGTTGGTCGACGCGTCTGGTGGCGGACCGGTGTGTCGGTGGCGGTCCGGATCGCGGCGTTGCCGTTAGGGCCGCGGCGGGTGTTGGCCTGGTTGGCTAGGCCCCGGGCGGCGATCCGTTGCGCCGCGGCGTGGTCACGGTCCATCGACAGGCCACACGAGCAGGTCGCCCACCGGTACCCGGCCACCATCCGCTGTGGTGTTTTGACGTGCTTGACGGGACCGCCGCAGCGGGGACAGCCGGACGAGGTGCCACGCGCCGGGACAGTGACGACTGCGATATCTACTTTCGCGGCGAGGTGGGCGATGGCGGTGAACACGGTGCCGCGTACCGCACCGGAGAGTCGCCGGTTGAGGCTGCGTGACCGGCCACCGGCCTCGAGCGTGGCGAGGTCCTCGACGTAGATGACGGTGGCGCCGGCCGCGGTCGCCTGGTCGACGAGCCACCGCGCCGACGACCAGGCAAGAGCCTTGTTGAGATGCCGGATCCGGGCGCACACCGCCGTATGCTCGGCCTGCAGGAGGGCGAGCTTCGCAGTCAATGCCGCTGCGGCAGG
>NZ_QGKS01000017.1 GCF_003172935.1 Micromonospora sicca
CGCCGGACTGCCGCCCTACCCCGGCCCCGGGCCCGGCTGGGCGCCGCACCCGGGCTACCAGTACCCGGGCTACCCGCCCCCGCCACTGGCCCCGAACGGCCAGCCGCTGGCCACCTTCACGGACCGGCTGCTCGCCTGGATGATCGACACCGCCGTGGCGAGCCTGCTGGCCACGGTGCTCTTCGTGCCCTTCGCCGCCTGGATCTGGTACCGCATGTTCACCGAGATGGTGAAGGTCAACCCGGACGGGACGATGAGCGAGCCCGACCCGGCGCGGATGATGAGCGACTTCGTCGTCCCGCTGCTGCTCGCCGAGGCCGGACTGATCCTGGTGCTCTTCGTCTTCTACTGGCTGTACCACGTGGAGTACGCGCGCCGGACGGGCCAGACGCTCGGCAAGAAGCTGATGAAGATCCGGATCGTGCCGGCCGACCCGGCCGGGACGCTGACCCGGGGCGTGCTGGGCCGGCGGTACCTGGTCGAGTTCGTGGCCGGCTCGCTGGTCCCCTTCCTCAACTACCTCGACGGGTTCTGGCAGCTCTGGGACAAGCCCTGGCAGCAGTGCCTGCACGACAAGTTCGCGGGCACCGTCGTCGTTAAGGTTGCACCGTGAGCGTGAGGAGTGAGCCGGGTCTGCGAGCCCCGCAGCCGCGATTCGAGAGGGCGCCGTGACAGTGCAACCCGGTTGGTACGTCGACCCCGCCGCGCCCGAGACCAGGCGGTACTGGGACGGCGAGGGGTGGATCGGCGCGCCGATCCACCCCTCGCCTG
>NZ_QGKS01000016.1 GCF_003172935.1 Micromonospora sicca
AGAGCCTGGTAAATAAGGGTTTCAGGTGTGTTGGTGGCGGGCGAGGCGGCGGGTCATCATGATGATCATGGCCCATTGGACCATCGCGGCGTGGTGGGCGGGTAGCCGTTCGTAGTCTCGGACGGTGCGTCGGCACCGGTTGATCCAGGAGAAGGTTCGTTCGACCGCCCATCTGCGGTGCAGTACGACGAAGGTGCTCTGCCCGGCGAGCTTGGCGACGATCCGCAGGGTCAGGGCGAGACGGGTGGTGGCCCAGCCGACGAGTTTGCCGGCGTAGCCGCTGTCGGCCCAGACCAGGCCGATGGTGGGGAAGCAGGCGCGGAGCGCCCACAGCAGGGGTCGGGCGGCGTCGCGGTCCTGGACGTTCGCGCCGGTGACCAGGACGACGAGGAGCAGTCCGCAGGTGTCGACGGCGATGTGTCGTTTCCGGCCGTTGACCTTCTTCCCGGCGTCGTAGCCGCGGTCGGACCGGCCGACGGTCTCCGCGCCGCGTACTGACTGGGAGTCGACCAGAGCGGCCGTCGGCTGCCGGTTGCGTCCCTCGACCTGTTCGCGGACCTGTTCGCGCAGGCTGTTGTGCATCCGGTTCAAGGTTCCGTCGCGGGTCCAGGTCGTGAAGTAGTGGTAGACGAGCTTGTGGTGGGGGAAGTCGGCGGGCAGCGCGTCCCACTGGCAGCCAGTCCGGTCGAGGTAGCGGATCGCATCCACGACGTCCCGGCGGGGGTAGATGATCGGCCGTCCACGCCCGGTTCCGGC
>NZ_QGKS01000268.1 GCF_003172935.1 Micromonospora sicca
CCACCGACGCCGGCGCCGAGTGCGCCGGCGCCGGTGGCGAGGATGAGCACCACGAGCACCCGGGCCGCGGTGGCCGGCCACACCACCGGGGCGACCGAGCGGGACAACACGGCGATGTTGGCGAAGCCGGCGAAGATCGTCAAGCACGCCCCGGCGAGGGCGAGCGCGAAGTCGGCGGCCTCCCGGCGGGCCAGCGCGTAGCCGCCCGCGGCGATGGCGCCCAGCCCGGTGAGCAGCATCCAGACCTGACCGTTGAGCAGGCCGAGCAGCACCCCGCCGAGCCCGTCTGCTCCGGCGTCCAACTCCCGGCCGACGGTGAACGCCACCGTGGCCAGCCCGCCGAGGGCGAGCAGGGCGCCCACCCCGCGCAGCGCCCGTACGCCGGTGGCCGTGCCGGCCGGCGCGAGCCCGGCCGCCGCGACGGCGAGGAAGCCGAGGGTGGCGGCGACCCACCAGGGGTACGCGTCCGGCGGGGGCACCCAGTCGAGGGTGCCGCGGACCTCGATGGCCTGGTCGCCGTCGCGCAGCGGGACCACCCAGTCCCGGACCCGCTGCGGGCGCCCCGGGTCGGCGGTCACCTGGGCGGGCGGCGACGATCCGAGCCAGAGCGCCCGCTGGTCGTGCCAGCGCACCGACTGCCCCTTGGCCACCCGGTTCCAGACGGGGGTGGCGGCCGGGTCGGCCTCGGGTGAGAGGTTGGTGTCGCCGGCGATGGTCTGGTTGAGGTAGGTGGCCGGGGAGCGGCGGTTCTCGTACACCCCGCCCGGGCCCACCCGCAGGTACGGCTCGCCGGAGTAGCCGAGCACCTCGACGTCCCGCCCGGTGCGGTTGACCAGTTCCAGCCGGGCGCCCGCCTCCACGACCCGGACGGTGAGCCCGGGCCGCGCGGGCGCGAGCGCGATGACCTCGGCCCGGTAGTCCGTGCCGTCGGGGGCGTCCGCGCCGTGCGCGGCGGCCGGCGCGGCCACGGCGAGGACGGCGGCGAGCGCGGCGGTGACCACCACCGCCGCCCGCCGCAGCGGTACCAGGATCACTTGCCGGCCGCCGCCACCGCCGCGGTGATCCCCTCCGGGGAGCGGTCCTCGACGTCCTTGCCGTTGACCTTGACGGTCGGGGTGCCGGTGACCCCGGCCTTGCTGGCGTCGTCGGTGACGTGCTCGGTCCACGGTTTGTACGTTCCGTCCTTCACGCAGGAGCCGAAGTCGTCGCGGTTCAGCCCGACGCCCGCCCCGATGTCGATCAGCTCGTCGTTGCTGAGCCCGGCGCTGCCCTCCGCCGGCTGGCGGGCGAAGAGCGCGTCGGAGAACTCCCTGAACTTCCCGCCCTGGGCGGCGCAGCCGGAAGCGGCCGACGAGCGGGTGGAGTACTCCGTGGTGGAGAAGCGGTTGAGGAAGGCCACCGGGTGGAAGACCACCTTGGCCTTGCCGTCGCTGACCAGCTGGTTGACCGTCGGGCCGCTGGTCTGCTGGAACTGCTTGCAGACCGGGCAGAGGTAGTCCTCGTAGAGGTCGATGGTGACCGGCCCCTCGCCGAGGACGATGCCGGTGCCCGGCGGGTTGGCGCCGGGCGGGGCGGTGAAGGTGTCCGACTTCTGGCTCCGGAACACGGTCCAGCCGATCAGGCCGGCGATGACCAGCACCACCACCGCGGCGACCGACGTCCAGAGCGCCCGCCTGCGCCGCTTCTCCCGGGCGATCTGCTCGCGCACCACCCGGGCCGCGTCCCTGCGGTCCTTGCCACTACTCATCCTCGTCCTCCAGGGGAGGTTCGCCCGCCAGCCAGCCGTCCACCGAGACGGGGGTGCGGGGCCAGGTCAGCAGGAATCCGGCCAGCGCCAGGAACCCCAGGTCCCGGAGGATCTCCGGGAGGTAGCTCGGGGCCTGCCCGACGCCGAGCTGCCCGCCGCTGCCGAAGCACCCGCAGTCGATGGCCAGGCCGCGGCTCCAGGCCGAGGCGATGCCGGTGATGAAGACCACCAGCAGCGCCGCGGAGACCGCGGCGGCCAGTCGGGTGGCCAGCCCGATCAGCAGCAGTACGCCGAGCGCCAGCTCCACGAAGGGCAGCGCGGCGCCGACCACGGTCGCGGCGCCGTACGGCATGACCTGGTAGGCGTTGACGGCCCGGCCGGAGGCGGCGAGGTCGCCGACCTTCGCGCCGCCGGCGACCAACCAGACGGCGGCCAGCCCGAGCCGGGCGACGGTGCCGAGCCAGGGCCGGACGGCGGGCCAGCGGGCGGCCCGGGTGTTCGGTGCGGTCACGGTCATTTGTCGTCCCGGATCCGGAAAAAGTTCCGCGTCAACCGGCGAGCGCGTCGCCGACGGCCTCGACCAGGTCGCACCGGGCCCGGGCGACGCGGGAGCGGATGGTGCCCACCGGCACCCCTTCCACGGCGGCGGCCTCGGCGTACGACAGGCCGAGCAGTTGGGTGAGCACGAACGCCCCGCGCCGGTCGGCGGGAAGCCGGCGGACCAGGTCGGTGGCGCCGAGGTGCCCGGCCGGGTCGGGGTACGGCCGGCCGGTGTGGGCGTGCGCGGCGAGCCGTTCGTCGAGCCGCCGCCGGCGCACCACCGTACGCAGGTGGTCGGCGCAGGCCCGGCGGGCGATGCCGAGCAGCCAGGTACGCACGCTGGAGCGGCCCTCGAAACCGGGCAGCGCGCGGAACGCCCGCAGGTACGTCTCCTGGGTGAGGTCGTCGGCGCTGTCCGGGTCGACCAGCGCGGCGGCGAACCGCCACACCTCGGCCTGGGTGGCCCGGACGAAGGCGGCCTGCGCCACCGGGTCGCCGTCCCGGGCGGCCAGCGCCCACCGGGTGGCACCGTCCCGCGCCGCCCCGAGGCCTGCCTCGTGGCGGCCGGCGGTGGTGTCGCGCGGGGCGGGGATCACGACACCCGAGGTTACGCGGCGTACCTGTGGGTAGCAGGACCCTTCGGCCCTTTCTATGGTCCAGCCCACGTCGGGAACTTTTCCGGGCCTACCCCCGACTACCTGCTCATGAAGTGCGACGACGTACGCGTGGCGCTGTCGGCGCGGCTGGACGGCGAGGACTCGCAGGCGCCGGCGGCGGCGCTGGAGGCACACACCCTGGCCTGCTCCGGGTGCCGCTCCTGGCTGGCGCGGGCCGAACGGGTGACCCGTCTCACCCGGCTCCAGGCGGTCGACGTACCCGATCTGACCGCCCCCGTGCTGGCCGCGGTCGCGGCGGACCGGGCCGCGGCGCGCGACGACGCCGCCGCGGCCGTGCGGGCCCGGCGCCAGGTGCTGCGGGTGGCCGTGGCGGTGGCCGCGGTGGCGCAGCTCGCCATCGCGCTGCCGATCCTGCTGGCCGGCTTCGGGGTCGAGGCCGATCCGCACACCAGCCGCGAGATGGCCTCCTTCGACGCGGCCCTCGCGGTCGGGTTCGCGCTGGCCGCCTGGCGGCCGGAGCGGGCCCGGGCGTTCCTGCCGGTGGCGCTGGTGCTGGCGGTCTGCCTGGCCGGCACCAGCGCGGTGGACGTCGCCCGGTCGAGCACCGCGCTGGTGCACGAGCTGGGGCACCTGGCCGCCGTGGTGCAGGCGGGCCTGCTCTGGGCGTTGGGCCGGGTCAGCGGGGAGCCGCCGCGCCGGCTGCCGACCGCGCTCGCGCCGGGGCGCGGGTGAGGCCGGGTCGCCGCGAACGGGCCCGGTCGGCGAGCATGATGGTCATGATTCCTGCCGTACGCCGCCGGCCCGTGGCCGTCGCCGACCGTCGATGGGCCGCCCGGCTGGGCGCCGCCACCGGTCTGCTGGTCGCCCTCGTCGCCCTGCTGCTCGCCCCGGCAAGCCCGGCGAGCGCCCACGCCGTGCTGGTCAGCAGCAGCCCGGCGGCCTCGGCGGTGGTGCCGAGCGGGCCCGCCGAGGTGGTGCTGACCTTCAGCGAGGGGGTCCGCAAGGTGCCCGGCAAGGTCCGGGTCATCGCGCCCGACGGCTCCCGGGCCGACCGGGGTGAACCGTCCTTCTCCGGTGCGGTGGTGACGATCCCGGTCGACCCCTCCGGCGTGCGCGGCACCTACCTGGTGAGCTACCGGGTGATCTCCGCCGACAGCCACCCGGTCTCCGGCGCGTTCACCTACTCGGTGGGCGCGCCGTCGCCGCCGCCGGTCGACACCGGCTCGGACAACCGCGCCGACCCGGTGGTGGGGAACGCCGTGAAGGTGGCGAAGTACCTCGGCTACGCCGGACTGCTGCTGCTGGTCGGCCCGGCGCTGGTGCTCGCCGCGCTCTGGCCGCGCCGGCTGCCCCGACGCGGACCGGTCCGGCTGGCCTGGGCGGGGCTGGGCCTGCTGGTCGTGGCCACCCTGGCCGACCTGTGGTTGCAGGTGCCGTACACGGCCGGCGGCGGGCTGTCCGACGTGACCGGTTCGGGGTTCAGCGACGTGGTGGGCAGCGCGTTCGGCACGGCCCACCTGGTCCGGCTGGGGCTGCTCGCCGCGGCGGCGTTCCTGCTCCGGCCGCTCTTCGCCGGGCCGATCGGCCGGACCGACGGCATCATCCTGGCCGTCCTCGGCGGGGCCGCGCTGTTCACCTGGCCGCTGGCCGGGCACCCGGCCGCCTCGCCCGCACCGGCCGTCTCCGTGGTGGTGGACGCGGTGCACCTGGGCAGCATGGCGGTCTGGCTGGGCGGCCTGGTGATGCTCGCGGTGTTCCTGCTGCGCCGAGCCGACGAGCGCGAGCTGGGGGCGATCCTGCCGATCTGGTCCCGCTGGGCGGCCCTCGCCGTGGCGGCGCTGCTGCTCGCCGGCACCGTGCAGGGGCTGATCGAGGTGGCCACCCCGAAGGCCCTGGTGGACACCACGTACGGGCAGCTGCTGCTCGCCAAGATCGTGCTGTTCGCGCTGGTGATCGGGGTGGCGGCGTACTCCCGGACACTGGTGCGGGGGCGGACCGCGGCGCAGCGTCCGGGGCGGGTGCGCCGGGCCATCTGGGTCGAGCTGGCGATCACGGCGGTGGTGCTCGGTGTCTCGGCGACGCTGGTGCAGACCACCCCGGCCCGGACCGCCGCCACCGACGTGGCCGGTACGACCACCGGCTACTTCTCCACCACCCTGTCCAGCCCGGTCGCCTCCGTGCAGGTGGAGCTGGACCCGGCCGAGCGGGGCAACAACTCCGTGCATTTCTACGCGTACACCAAGGACAACCGGCCGCAGCCGGTGCAGGAGTGGAAGGCGACCGCCGCCCTGCCGTCGGCGGGGATCGAGCCGATCGAGATCCCGCTGCTGCCGCTGACCGACAACCACGCGACCGGGGAGATCAACCTCCCGGCCGCGGGTGAGTGGCAGCTCCGCGTCACCGTCCGCACGACCGACATCGACCAGGCCACGGTGACCGCCACCGTGCCGATCAAGTAACGGAAGGCTCTCAGACACATGATCCGTCTCCGGCGTCCCGTAACCGCCGTCGCGCTCGCGCTCACCGCCGTCGCCACCGCCGTGCTCGGCCTCGCCGGTCCCGCCTCGGCGCACGTCACGGTCAACCCGAAGGAGGCGACCCAGGGCGGCTACGGCCGGTTCGCGTTCCGGGTGCCGAACGAGAGCGACACCGCCTCGACCACGAAGGTCGAGGTGGTGCTGCCGGAGAACGCCCCGGTCGGCTCGGTGTCCACCATGCCGGTGCCGGGCTGGACGGTGGCGGTGGAGAAGCGCAAGGTCGACCCGCCGGTCGACGTGCACGGCAGCCAGCTCACCGAGGCGGTGTCCAAGCTGACCTGGACGGCGGCCGCGACCGCCGGCGTGAAGCCGGGCGAGTTCCAGGAGTTCCCGGTCTCGATGGGACCGCTGCCGCAGGTCGACCGGATGGTGTTCAAGGTGCTCCAGACCTACTCGGACGGCAACATCGCCCGCTGGATCGAGGAGCCGACGCCGGGTGGGGAGGAGCCGGAGAACCCGGCCCCGGTGCTCACCCTGACCGCCGCCTCGCCGTCCGCCGCGCCGAGCGGAAGCGCGGGCGCCGCCCCGGCCGGTGACGACGACTCCGACGACGACTCCGACGGCGCCGGCACCGCGTTCGGCATCGCCGGGCTGGTGGCCGGACTGGCCGGCCTCGTCCTGGGTGGCCTGGCCTTCCTGCGGACCCGGCGGGAGCCCACGCCGAAGCCCTGAACTGCGTCTTTGTCGGTGGCCCGTCGGATCTTCCGGCGGGCCACCGACCTTTCTGCGGTCCGTTGGGTCCTTGCCGTGGATATCCGGCGATTGTGCGGTTCACATCGGTAAGGTCGGCCGGGTAGTTGGCTACCGAGGGGGACGACGCGAATGCGGTTCGTGCGAACGATCGCCGGAATACTGCTGTTGACCATGGGGATTCCGGCGCTCCTCGCCGGCGGCGGCCTGTGGACCGTCGCCCGGCACGCCGACCCCGACGGCGGCTTCGGCGCCCGCTTCGAGACGGTCCGCACCCCGGGCCGGGCGATCGTGGTCACCGACGTGGACACTCTCCTGCGCGCCGAGGCCCCGTTCGCCCGGACCGGGCAGACCCGGCTCCGGCTGACCGCCCGGACCGCCGACGGCCCGGCCTTCCTCGGCCTGGCCCCCAGCGACCAGGTGCGGCGCTGGCTCGACCCCGTCCCGCACGCCACCGTCCGGCGGGTCGCGCTGGCCCGGGGCCCGCTCCCGGTCCGGCTCGACCCGGCCGGCCCGGCCGGCCCGGCCGCCGTCGCCACCGTCCCGCTCGGCCAGGACTTCTGGGTACGCGAGGGAGTCGGCGCGCTGGAGTGGACCCCCGGTGAGCTGTCGAACAGGTCGCTGAGCCTGGTGGTGATGCGTCCCGACGGCGCAGCCGACCTCGCCCTGGACCTGCGCGCCGAGCTGCGCGCGGAATGGTTCCCGGCCGCGGCGTGGGGGCTACTCGCCGGCGGGATCCTGCTGGTGGTGCTGGCCGTGGCCCTGTTACTGCGCCCGGTCCGCCCGCGCGAGGTGGTCTTCGTCGTCGAGCCGGACCAGGTCCCGGTGCTCGCCGGTCGGCTCGGCGTGACCTCGCTCAGCGGCCTCGGCCCGCAGAAGACCGCCGAGGGGCGGCCGCCGTTGGCCGACCGGCAACTCGTCTCGGTCGGCTCGGCCCACGCCGGGCGCTCCCGGGCCGCGATCGGCCCGGTCCCCAGCCGCCGGCCGGAGACCCCCGCCGACCTGCCGTCGAGTCCGGGGATGACGACGACCTGGTCCTGGCCGCCCGGGCCCCCCGAGCAGACGGCCCGTCCGGTCCCGGTGGACGGCCCGGCCCGGCCGGCGTCGCCGGACGACCCCGCCGACGGCTGACGGC
The DNA here is from genome assembly GCF_003172935.1 of Micromonospora sicca. Taxonomy (GTDB): domain Bacteria; phylum Actinomycetota; class Actinomycetes; order Mycobacteriales; family Micromonosporaceae; genus Micromonospora; species Micromonospora sicca. The sequence goes on from NZ_QGKS01000268.1 coordinate 7,267, forward strand.
CGCCGGAACGACGGGTGGCCCTCCGCGCTGCCGACGCGGAGGGCCACCGTCACCGGGGGATCGGTGCTACCTGGGAGAAACTTGAGGTAGTTGTGACTAGATTAGCGCCGATCACAGCCGCTCGCGACGTCTGTCCATTTGGTGCAAGTTTCAGGATGTAGCCGGCGGCTCGGCGGACCGACACCGGAGCCGCGTCGGCAGCACCGCCAACAACAGCAGGCTGAGCAGCACGTACGCGTTCCGGGCGACGAACTCGCCGGGGTTGTCGGTCCGCGCCGGGGCGACGCCCCAGTCCTGGAAGGACACCACCCCGTAGATGATCACGAACGCGGTGCCGACCGCGAGGGTGAGCAGCCACCAGCGCTGGCGAACCCCCTCGGCCGCGCCCCGGTCGGTGTCCAACGCGGCGTCGACCAGCACCACCACCGCCGGGATGAACCAGTACAGGTGGTGGGTCCAGGTGATCGGGCTGACCAGCCCGCCGACCAGCCCGGTCAGGGTGAGGCCGGCGAGCGCGTCGCCGGCCCGGGCGGCCCGGGCGGCCCGCCACAGCCCGAACCCGGTGACCACCACGACCAGCAGCAGCCACGGGAGCTGACTCGGCTTCTCCGGCGCGGTGATCCGGCTCAGCAGGCCGAACAGCGACTGGTTGCCGGTGTAGTCGGTGCGCCCCACCCGGTCGGTCGCCCAGAGCTCCTGGGTCCAGAACCGCCACGAGTCGGCCGGCGCGACCGTCGCCGCCAGCAGGGTGGCCAGCGCCGCCGTCGCCGCGGCCACCGCCGCCGCCCACCAGCGCCGGGTGACCAGCAGGTAGAGGATGAAGATGCCCGGGTAGAGCTTGAGCGCCGTCGCCAGCCCCACGCCCACACCGGCCCAGCGCCGCTCCTGCGGTACGGCGAACAGCAGGTCGGCCAGGATCAGCACCACCAGCAGCATGTTGATCTGCCCGAAGGTGATCGTCTCCCGGGTGCTCTCCACGGCGAAGGCCAGCAGGACGGCGACCGTGAGGCCGAACAGCCGCGGCAGGTGGTGCCGCTCGACGACCGGCAGCACCAACCAGCGCGTCGTCACCACCACACCGATCCCGGTGAGGATCGTGAAGATCGCCACCGTGGCGCCGAGCGGCAGCAGCGCGAACGGCCGCAGCAGCAACGCGCTCAACGGCGGGTAGGTGAAGTAGAGCGCGCCCTGCACCCGGTCCGGCTGTACGTAGTCGTAGAGCGGATGGCCCCCCGCCCACCAGTCCATCGCCCGCATGTAGATCTTCAGGTCGAAGAAGTCGTGCACCAGCCCCGGCAGGTACAGCGCCGGCAGCACCGCCGCGAGCGCGACCACCGTGACGAGCCGGCGGACCGTACGACCGCCCGGGTCGTCATCGGTGACGGCGGGCGGTGCGACGGGTTCGGCTGGCACGGAGAAACCCTAACGGTCCGCTCCGGCGACGGTGCCGAGGCGCGGGCAGGTGGGCTGCGCGTAGTCTGGTCCGGTGGCTGATCTTCTCGTCTGGATCGACTGTGAGATGACCGGGTTGGACCTCGCGCGCGATGCGCTGATCGAGGTCGCCGCGCTCGTCACCGACCCCGATCTCAACGTGCTGGGTGAGGGTGTCGACGTGGTCATCCACGCCGACGAGGCGGCGCTGGAGGGGATGCCGGAGATCGTCCGCACCATGCACGGCAAGTCCGGGCTGACCGAGGAGGTCCGGCGCTCGACGGTCACCCTGGCCGAGGCCCAGGACATGGTGCTCGACTACGTCACCACGCACGTGAAGGATCCGCGCAACGCGCCGCTCTGCGGCAACTCGATCGCCACCGACCGGGGCTTCATCGCCCGGGACATGCCGCGCCTCGACGCCCACCTGCACTACCGCATGATCGACGTCTCCTCGATCAAGGAACTCTGCCGGCGCTGGTACCCACGGGTGTACTTCGGGCAGCCGCAGAAGGGGCTGGCCCACCGGGCCCTCGCCGACATCCGGGAGAGCATCCGCGAGCTGGAGTACTACCGGCGGACGATCTTCGTACCGCTGCCGGGGCCGGACGTGGACAGCGCCAAGGCCATCGCCGCCCAGCTCTGACCGGCACTCCCACCGCCGGGCCGGCGCCATGACCGGGCGGCCGGGCGGTTCCGGCGGAGGAGCCGGAACCCGGTGGACGCGGCCGGACGAGGTGTGGCTATTATTAGTCCGCACCCCGCCCGGGTCGACCGGTGCGGAGCGCATGGTGGCTGTAGCTCAGTTGGCAGAGCACCGGGTTGTGGTCCCGGTTGTCGTGGGTTCAATTCCCATCAGTCACCCGGATCCGGAAGCCCCCTCCCTCGGGAGGGGGCTTCCGTCGTTCTGCGGCCTCTGTGCCCCGTGTCCGGAAACGGCGAAGCCCCCTCCGGCGGGGGAGGGGGCTCCGGTTGCTCGGTGCCCGGTGCGGGCGTGCGCGATCAGGGGTGCTCGGTCAGGGCGTCGGCTCGGCGCTCGGGTCGTCTCCCGCGCCGGGCGCGGCGCTGGCCTCGTCGCCCGGCTGCGCCGGCGGCTCGTACGGCAGGGCGCTGCCCTTGACGTATTCGTCCCAGCTCAGGTTCCAGTCGGTCCAGCCGTTGCCGTTCTGGAGCTTCCGCTCGGTGCCCTTGACCGTGATCGGGTCGCCCATCCGGGTGTTGGCGAAGAGCCAGGCGCCGTCGGCCATCGAGACGTTCACGCAGCCGTGCGAGACGTTCACCGAGCCCTGCTGCCCCTCGGACCAGGGCGCCGCGTGGATGAACTCACCGCCCCAGGTCAGCCGCTGGGCGTAGTCGATCTTCGTGCGGTAACCCTCCTCGGGGCCCAGCTCCTCCATGGTGTCGAAGACCGTCTTGCGGAGCTTCTCGATCACCACCATGGTGCCGCTGGACGACGGGGTGGTCTTCTTGCCGAGGCTGACCAGGATCGTCTTGATCACCTTGCCGCCCTTGGTGACCGTCATCCGCTTGGTGCGGTTGTCGACGGTCATCACGAACGACGGGCCGATCTTGACGTCCACGGCGAGGTCCGAGCGGCCGTACCAGCCGTCGCCCAGGGGCAGCCCACCCGCCTGCACGCGGTACGACACCGTGGTGTTGGCCTGCCAGAACTTCTTCGGCCGGTAGCGGACCTCGGTGGGGCTGACCCAGTGCCAGACGCCCTCCTGGACCGGCTTCGTGGTCACCGTCATCCGGCGCTGGACGTCGTCCCGGTAGTCCTCCGGGATGGCCCGGCTGAACCGGATGATCAGCGGCATCGCCACGCCGACCACCTGGTTGTCGCCGAGGAAGCTGCTCACCCGGATCTGCTTGCCGGGCTTGGTCATGGTGGTGAAGGTGCTGGTCGCGGTCGCCGGCTTGCCGTCGTCACCGGTCGCGGTCACCGTCGCCGTGTACTTCTCGCCGTACTCCAGGGCGCCGTCGGGGAGCCAGCTCTTCCCGTCCGCGGCGAGCTCGCCTTCGACGGCCTTCCCGGTCGAGTCCGTGAGCTCGACGCTGGTCTCCTGGGCGTCCTTCGTGGTGAAGGTGATGGCGGTGGAGGCCGGCACGTCGGCGGCGTCGGCCTGCGGCTCGGTGATGGTGGCCGCGGCCTTCGGCTTGCTCTCTCCGCCGCCCTGCCAGCTCGACGGCTTGCCGTCGTCGCCGCCCCCGGTGCAGGCGGAGGTCAGCACCATGGCGGCGGCGAGCACCACCGCCGCGAACCCGCGGCGTCGGTCGCCGCGCCGGGCGGCGGCCCCGCGCCGGATCAGCTCGTCCTGGCTAGCTCGCATGATTCCCTCACAGTCGTGGTCCCCGGGTGCCATCGTCCCCTACTGACGCAGGAATTCGGATACCCGTTCCCGCTAGTGAACCGGAACACCTCGACCATGATGCACCGATTTTGGTAGGCTGCTCCGGTTCGCGAGTGAGGCTCGTCTCCACCGGCGGCGTCGGCGCACGCCTTCATCGTCACGGGCCGTTGCCCGACGGACCCGCCGGGCAACGGCTGCCCGCTCAGAAGGCCGGGCCCGCCCCGCCCTTCGGCACCGGGAGGGCGCTGCCCGCGACGAACTCCGACCAGCTCATGCTCCACGCCGTCCAGCCGTTGCCCGGCACCAGCTTGCGTGGGGTGCCCCGGACGGTGATCGGGTCACCCACCAGGGTCCGGTCGAAGAGCCACTTGCCGTTCGCCATGGAGACGTTGACGCAGCCGTGCGAGACGTTCACCCGGCCCTGCACACCCTCGGACCAGGGGGCGGCGTGGATGTACTCACCACCCCAGGTGATCCGCTGGGCGAAGTCGATCTTCGTGACGTACTGGTTGTCCGGGTCCGCCTCGTCCCGGGTGTCGAAGACCGTCGACTCCTTCTTCTCCATCACCACCATGGTGCCGCTGGAGGAGGGGGTGCTCTTCTTGCCGAGGCTCACCGGCACGGTGCGGATCAGCGCGCCGTTCTCGTACACGCTCATCTTCTTGCTGGCGTTGTCGACCTTCATCTCGAAGGCGCGGCCGATCTTGGCGGTCGCGGTCCGGTCGACGTTGCCGTAGCGGCCGTTGCTCAGCGGGATGCCGGCCAGGGCCAGCCGTACGGAGATGGTGGTGCCCGGCTTCCAGTACTCCGGCGCCCGGTAGTACGCCTGGGTGCCGTTGTAGAGCCAGTGCCACGCGCCCGGCTGCGGCGGGTCGGTGCGGACGAACATCCGCTTCTGCACGGCCGCGCGGTCCTTCTTCGGGATGCCCGGGGAGAACTCGGCCACCACCGGCATGCCGACGCCGTACGTCTTGCCATCGAACATGTACAGCCCCGAGCCGATCATCGACTTCGGCTTGGCCATGGTGGTGAAGGTGCTGGTGCCCTCGTGGGTCTGGCCGTCCGTCCCCGTCCCCGAGACGGTCGCGGTGTACCGGGTGGCGTACTTCAGCGCGGCGGACGGCACCCACGACGAGCCGTCGCGGCGCATCCGGCCCTCGACGGTCGCACCGTTCGCGGCGGTGAGCATGACCTTCGACACCTTCCCGCCGCCCGGGATCTTGGCGCTGATCTCGGTGCTGACCGGCCGGCCGGCCGCCCCGTCAGCCGGACTCACCTGGAGCGCCGCGGCGGCCGGCTGCGACGAGGGCTCGGCGCTCGCCGTCCCCTCGGCCGCCGAGACGCTGGCCGGCTGGCTGCCACTGACGAACGCCGGCTTCTTCTGGTCGTCGCCGCACCCGGTCAGTGCCAGCGACGCCGTCAGGACCAGGACGCTCACCATCGCCCCGCTCCGCGCGAACCTGCCCATCCCCACCCCTGCTCTCGCGTGTCTCGGCGCACATCGTGCCCCATGAACGCCGCCACCTCGGTCCCCTCCGCCAGACGGTGGGCATTTTGTTGCGATTCGCGCCTTAAGCTCGACCGAAGAGGGGAGCCGGGGATCGGATTGGAACCCGGGTCGGAGGGCGTGCTAGTGTCTTCTCCGTTGCCAGCGAGCGCCGCTAGCTCAACTGGCAGAGCAGCGGACTCTTAATCCGCGGGTTCGGGGTTCGAGTCCCTGGCGGCGCACCAGCAGGAACACATCAGGCCCGGTCCCTCTGGACCGGGCCTGACCCCTTCTCTTGACCCCAACGTCAGGCGTCGAAGAGAAAGCCGAGCTTGTCGACCGACGACCGCTGGGATTGCCGGGTGACCTCTACGTAGATCAGCTTGGTGATGGTCGGGGAGCTATGGCCGAGGATGTCCTGGATCTTCTCGATGGGGACGCCCTGCTCATAGAGAAGGGTCGCGCAGGAGTGGCGTAGATCATGGAACCTGATCCGGCGCAGCCCGGCATGATCCAGCAGCCGCACGAAGTGCCGGTTCAGGTTGCGCGGCTCGATCGGGGTGCCGATGCCCGTGGTGAAGACCAACCCGGAGTCCTTCCAGTCCTTGCCTACGCTCTGGCGCTCTGCGTTCTGACTCACCCGGTGTTGTCGTAGCGCAGCCAGGCACGGGGCAGGTAGGGCGATGACCCGCTCAGACTCGTCGGACTTGACCGGGCCGAAGACGAGCTGGCCGCCGAGACGTTGCAGCGTCTGCCGAACGAATATGACGCCCTCGACCAGGTCGATATCCTCCCAGCGGAGCCCCAGCGCTTCCCCGCGTCGAAGGCCAAGCGCCAGGGCGACTGCATAGAGCGCATAAAGCCGGTCACTCTTCGCGGCCTTCAACAACAGCTTCGCGTCCGCGCCGGTCAGCGGGGTAAAGCGTGGCCGGTACCGGTGAGCCAGACGCAGGTTGCGGGCCGGGTTGTCCGGGATCAGCCCGTCAATGACCGCATCCTGTAACGCGGCGCGGATCATGCGGTGGAGATGACGGATGGTGCCGTCGGACGGCATCTGCTGGCAGCAGGAGCGCGGACGCCTGGCACAACACCGAGCCGGCTGCCCCGCACTCAACCGCCCAGCATCCTTGCCCTGCGCACAGCACTGGCACGTCTCCTTGGCCCGGTTGAGGAAGCTACGCACCGTCGGCGGTTGCAGCTTGCCCAAGCGCTGGTTGCCAAGCAGTGGCACCACATAGCAGCGCGACAGCCACTCGTAGGTGCGGAGGGTGCTGGGCCGCACGCGGTCCTGCACCACGTCCCGCAGCCAATAGGCCATGAAGTCGCTGACCGACTGGATGCTACCGGCGACGCGGACGCCAGCCTGTGTCTTGGCCTTGAGCGCCGTCAGCCTCTCGTGGACCTCATCCCACGACGTGCCGTAGACGCTCTTTCGGATCTCGCGGCCGTCGCTGGTGTAGACCCAAGTGCGGCCTCCCATCGGCCATCCTTGCGCTGCCGGATGTTGCCCTCACCGTTCACGTTGCGTCAAGGCGGCCCTGAACGGGCCGCACGCGCCGCCGCCAGGGCGCGCGCCGGCCGCTGCCGCTGTCGCTCTGCGGCCGTCACGCCTGATGCCCGGCGGCTGGCGCGAAGAGCGGGAAGCCCGGAGGGCCGCCGCAGAACGACATGATCGTTGCCGTGGCAGGGTGGGCCGGCAGCCGGCCGGGCCGCGCGGCCCAGTAACCGCGCGGCGTAGGAGAGGGCACGCCGACCGCGTCGGCGAGCTGGCGGCGGTCGCGGGGTTGCGGCTAGTGCGCCTCCGGCGGGGGCGCAACGACTCCAGGATGGCCGGGGCTCCATCCGCACGTTGCGGTCCGTGGGTGGTTGCGCAGGGCCATCCCGCCCGCCATCGACCCGGGCGAGCCGAGCAGACCACCGCCCGACCCGCCAGCGTCCGTACGAGCCGTCAGGGTCCGCTTGATGGCATGAAGGAGCGGGGCCTCGCTCCTCGTGGGTCCCGGGCGGGATGCTCGGGGTACTCACGTCTCACGACGAAGGAGGCCCCTCATGCAGGCAGAGTACGACGGTCGGCAGATCGTGGGTATCGATCTGCACCGGCGCCGTTCGGTGATCGTGCGGATGACCGAGACCGGCGAGAAGCTCGACACGGTGCGGATCGACAACGACCCGGTCGCGCTCGGGTTGGAGATCGCCAAGGCCGGCCCGGATCCGGAGGTGGTCCTGGAGGCCACGTATGGCTGGTACTGGGCGGTGGATGTGCTGACCGCGGCCGGTGCCCGGGTGCATTTGGCGCATCCGTTGGGAGTGAAAGGGTTCGCGTACCGGCGGGTGAAGAACGACGCCCGTGACGCCGCCGACCTGGCCGATCTGCTGCGGATGGGCAGGCTGCCGGAGGCGTATGCGGCCCCGCCGGCGGTGCGCGAGTTGCGGGAGCTGGTGCGGTATCGGGCCAAGCTGGTCGCGTGGCGCAGCGGGCTGAAGGCATCCGTGCACGCGGTGCTGGCCAAACAGGGAGTGCACATCCCGGTATCGGATCTGTTCGGCGTGGGTGGGCGGGAACTGCTGTCCCGCGCACCGCTCGACGGCGCCTACCGAGGGCGGGTGTCCTCACTGTGCCGGCTGATCGACGCGGTCGACTTCGAGATCGACGCGGTCGCCGGGCCGATCCGGGCCAGACTCGCCGGGCACCGTGGTTACACCGCGATCCAGGCCATCCCCGGTGTCGGCCCGATCCTGGCGGCGGTGTTCGTCGCCGAGATCGGCGAGGTCGCCCGGTTCCCCGGCCCGGCGGAGCTGACCTCCTGGGCCGGGCTGACCCCGCGGCACCGCGAGTCCGACCTCGTCGTGCACCGGGGGCGGATCACCAAGCAGGGCTCCACGCTGGTGCGGTGGGCCGCGGTCGAGGCCGCCCACGGCGTCCCGCACACCGCTGGCTGGTTGACCTCCACCCGGGCCCGCATCGCGGAGCGACGCGGACGCAACATCGCCACCGTCGCGGTGGCCCGCAAGCTGCTCGCCCTCGTCTACTACGGCCTGCGCGACGGGCACATCCGCGCCCTCGCACCGGCCAAGGCGGCGGCGTGAGCAGGTTCGGACGTGACCGGACGCGTGGCCGTGCCACGTCTGACCCCCGTCGGCCGACGGCGAGGCCGCCCGCTTGATTGACCCCGTCCGGTCACGGTCGCACACCACCATGCCCCGAACCCGCAGGGCGAATGGATGACCGGCAGCCGAACCCCTCGGCCTGCCCCTCCGACATCGGTCGGAACTGGTGACGCGACCACCCGCAACGCCTTCCGGCATCACGAGCATGGCGCGCACGGCGCCGGCGTCAAGGCCAAGCCCCTGCGGGGTGGGCCTACGGCCCAGCCGTTGACCCCGGCACCGCACACACGCCTGCCCGAAACCCATTGCCGGAACCGGAAAAATCAACGTCAGCAGGTCAAAACCCCAGCCTTGACCGGCCCCGCTCCTTCATGGATGACGTGGCGGGCCGGGCGGCGGCCCGCTCCCCAGGAGGGCGGGTCGACGGCAGACGGGATGGCATAGTGAGCCTGTGTGGCTCCGCAGCTTCCCGTTCGCAACCATTTGCCAACCTGGAAGCGGCCGGCGGCATCATCGAGTACCCGAGCAACACCGGTGGGTCCCCGGAGAGTCTCGAACCGCATGTTGAGCAGGTCGCCCCCGCAGCCACCCCCGCTCAGTAACCGGATCTTTGTGAGGAGAGTTGAGCCGGGCCGAGACTATCGCGGGCCGCGCGGGCGCATGTCAGGGATCGGACGATCGGACGCTAGGTTCCGCCATGGTGCCGATGGCCATCGATTGCCATGCGATTACGGTTGAAGCCTAGCTAGCAAGACGAGCAGCGGTGGCCCAGGGGCTGGGGGCAGGATGCCATATCTTATCGGTGCCGGGATCATCGGTTACATCGCATACGTGGCGGCATTGTATTTACTCGTCGGAACTGCGGCGGCAGCAGTGGGGGCAGTCGTTCTACTTGGAATCGCCCTTTTCTATCTGGCGAAGACGCTAGTGTATGTCAGGGAGCGTAACTGGTGGGGTCTGGCCTGCGCATTAGGCATGCCGACTCTCGGAGCTCTCGTGTTTCTGGCCGTTCGCGCGGAAGTGCTCGATATCGCCCCGGCGATGACTCGCCTTTTCGACATGAGTCTGAGAAACCCTGTTGAGAGCAGTGGCTGGGGATTGCTGGCCATTCTTGTTGCGCTTGCGGGGCTTCCCTTTGTTGTCTTAGTCACTGCGCAACTTGGCGATTACCGGGCGGATCCCATACTTCGTCATTCGAGACGGCATCGCGTCCGCAGCATCGCCCTCACCTTCACGTTGGGGGCATCCTGGGCACTGACAGGCGCCGTTTTCGGTTGGGCGGATTGGGTACCGACGCAATTTGACCACGTGAGCGTGAGTATCAGCCACTCACCCCGAGGCAGTGAGGAGGTGCGCGCCGTGTGCCACTTAGCCGGGCAGCATGGCTTGGTCATCTATGACCCGCAAGGCGACGAGGTCACCGGCTTGCGCCAGGACTACCGAACCAACCACCGTGCCACTGGGTGGCTAGCTGGGTGACGATCGAGAAGCACCAGGCTGGACGTAGGTGGACACCGACGGACGGTCTGGCCCAGCGTAGCTGGCAGTCGTCGCAGGTCGGAGCGTCATGATGGTTGCCTGGGGGTCAAGGAGTCGCCAGGTTGACATCCATAGGTGAGCATCGGGATGGCGGGCCTTGCCGGTTGCCCCAGCGCGAGGGGGTGGGATGATCTAGTTGTGGAGGCCCGAAAGAACCCTGAGTACCTGAGGTCAGTTGCGCGAGCGGTCGCGGAGTTTCGTGATGCGCTGGCTCATTTCCTTGAGCTGCACGTACTGAATGAGGGACTGGGAGGGGTGGCGCGCGGAATCGCGCCAGCAGTGTTTCCACGCGATGACGCGGATCCAGAGGAGATCGCACGGCGGCGAGCCAAGGTGTCCCGGGCTGCTGGGCTAGCGGCCAGCGCGGTTCCGTTGACCGGTATCGCGATCACTGTGCAAGGCGCGGGCGTGATAGACCCGATTAGGAACTGGGAGACGATCACCCGGCCGAAGCCGCTCCTGGAGGCGGCTGATGTTCTCGGCATGTGTGACTATGCGCTGGGCCGGTTAGACGGCTTGATCATGCAAGCCGAGGCGGAGCGACCGCCGAGTGTGGGTGCCGAGGCCATGCACCCGACAGTTTGGGGAGCAGCCGCGCGTCTGTGGCGTGACGGGCACTTCCGCGAGGCAGTGTCTGCATCTGCCGAAGCAGTTGTGCTGATGGTCAAGACGCGCACCAGGCGTAACGACATTGCCGAGACACCGTTGTGGCAGGAGACCTTCTCCGAAAGAGAACCCCAGCAGGGCAAGCCACGGCTGCGCTGGCCCGGTGATCTCGCCGACCGAGATGTCAGCACGATGAATTCCGGACTGCGCTTCTTCGCTCCCGGCGTACAGATGACCATCCGCAACACTGCGGCGCACAACGTCGGCGAGCTCGACGAGCAAAGCGCCTTAGAGCGACTCGCCGCCCTGAGCCTCTTGGCGCGGTGGGTGGATGAGTGCGATCTCGTTGAAGTGACAGAGCACTTGGATGGCCCAGGGAAGGCCGAAAGGTAGCCCGACCCCGCCGGTCGACAGCAACACCTGCAGCAACTGACCCGGAGAGGACAGTCGTGGTCCGCAGCGTGCGGACGGTTGCCTGCGGTGGCGGACATAGACCGATCTGAGCGGACGGGGCGCACGGAGCCTACAAACGAGGGATCAATCCAGGTTAGGCCCATCCCATGTAGTGCGCGAGGAAGGCGACGACCAAGCCGGCGACCACGCTTACGACGATCCCGCTCACGAATGCTGACTTATGGGCAGCAGCGTCCGCGGGAGCGCCAGCGGCAGCGTTCAGGATTCGACGAGGCACAGATACCGCTCTGACTACACGGCCAACTACAGACTTCTCCTCATCCGCTCGTTCAGTTGCCTCACCTTCAAGAACTCCGATCGCTCGTCTACAGAGGCCATCGATCAACTCCGCCGTGATCACTGGGTCGCTCAGGAGCGTTGACCAAGCCAGGACCGGGTTTACCGACCGTGTCTGGAAGGTCCCCCTGGGCTTATATTCAACGAGCATCCCAACGCTCTGGATTGCCTTCGCGGCGGATCCAGTTAGGAGCTCAAGCTCACCTGCCAACTTGGCGACGTCAGCCCCGCGGCCAGCTCGTGGCCGCCAGGCGGGCATCGTGCTTGGCCAAGCATCAAGGGGCTCACACAGGGCTAGAAGCTCGTGAAACTTGTTGAGGAACGCGACGACAGCATTCCGCCGATTCCGGAGAACAGCCGAGGAGGGCACGCCCGAACGGTAGCGTGCCGGCTCTAACGGAGCACTTCCATGCCTCAACCGGGTTAGGCCGTGCCGAACCGGGTCACGAGCGACCTGCGTCTGACCCCTGCGTGACCCCAACCTGGGGCCAGAACAGCACGACGAGCCGAACCCAGCAGGGGACAGCCGTCGAGGTAAGGACGGTTGGCCTAGGCCCGGCGGGTGTCCTCTTAATCCGCGGGTTCGGGGTTCGAGTCCCTGGCGGCGCACCAACGAGCAAGGCCCTGACCTGGTGGTTCACACCGGGCCGGGGCCTTTTTCGTGTACGTCGGTGGTGGGTGGTCGCTCGGTGGGTGCTCTGGAGCCGTTGGACCGGGCTGGCTCCGGTTGGACGCGGGTCCGCCCGGACGGCGACCCATGTGCGCGCTATCGCCGGCCGGGTAACTTCACACTGCTGTCGGTGAGTCGGTCGCGCGGGCGGATAGGGGCAGGTCGTGCGTCAGATCGTGCGCAGGTCGGTGCGGGCCATTCTCCTCGATGAGGACGACCGCCTCGTGCTGATCAAGCGGATCAAGCTCGGCCAGGCGCCGTACTGGACAACGCCGGGCGGCGGTCTGGAGTCGGAGGATGTCTCCCTGGAGGCGGCGTTGCGCCGTGAGCTGTACGAGGAGCTTGGTGCCGACGCGGATCGGTTCGCCCAGGTGTTCTTGTTCACCGCTCCCGCTGGCGATGGCGTTTCGGTCCAGCACTTCTTCGCCTGTCGCTTACTCCAGCTGCAGGAGCACGCCCGTACCGGGCAGGAGTTCGTTGATCCCTCGCGTGGCGACTATCAGCTGGACCGGGTGACGATCGACAAGCTGCCCGCCGTGGATCTCAAGCCGGCTGCGCTGAAGGAGTTCATCACCGCCAACGAGGAGGCACTGCTCTCGGTGTAGGGGCGGCCTGACCGGATCATGGCCTGAACCGAGTCTGAAATTCTCCGGGGCGGCTTCGAAGGCTTCTTGCCGGCTGCAGGCGCCGTCCCGGGCGCGGCGGCCAGGGTGCCGATAAAGACGTGGCGATACGACGATGGCTACAGCCTGCATCCCGCCGCCTTGTTGCCCCTACGCTGACGCCATGAGGGAACAGGGCGTGAATCAGACTCCGGCGATGGCCCTGCCCGAGGGCTGTTGATGAACCGGCACATGGCAGCACGCGCGGGGTTGATCCCGGACGAAATTCGGGCGGACGTGGAGACGCTGTGGCGCTACCACGACATGCACCACGAGTTACGCCTGTGTGATGTGGGGATCGGGCTGGGCAGCCATGACCTCGGAGTCGCGGTGATCGCGACGCGTCTGTTTCACGAGGGCCTGTTCCCGTGGATCGTGTTCACCGGCGCGAACGCGCCGACGACGGTCGAACGGTTCCCCCGCGGAGAGGCGGTGCACTACCGCGAGTACGCGATCGAGCAGGGTGTGCCGGCGGAGTCGATTCTCGTGGAGCCGCGGGCGACGAACACTGCCGAGAACCTGGAGTACTCGCGTGCGCTCCTTGCCGAGCGGCAGATTACGGTGCGCTCGGTCATGGTCATGTCGCGTCCGTACCAGCAGCGCCGCACGTACGCCACCTGCAAGCTGATGTGGCCGGAAGTCGATGTGGTGTGCGCGTCGAATCCTCTGGAACTGGACGACTACGTGCGCAGCATCGGTGACCCGCAGCGGGTGGTGGACATGCTGGTCGGGGACACGCAACGGATCGAGGTGTACGCGGAGCGCGGGTTCGCGATCCCGCAGGAGATACCGGACGAGGTAAGGGCTGCCTTCGAGCGCCTGGTGGCAGCCGGCTACACGAGCCGACTGATCTGATCACGGCTACCAGCGCGGTCCTCCCGACCGGACGCCCATTCGTTCGCTGAGTTCGACGGCCAGTCGGGGCGGCCGGGGCCGGGTGAGAATGTCCCGGACGAGGTCGCGGGAGAGCCGGTGGTAGCGCACTTGATCCGGCCCGATGACCTCCGCATCCAAGAGCGCGCCGAGGGCTTCGTCGATGCGGTTCCACCGTGCCAGCGCTCGCGCGGTCTCGATGGCGTGGCGGACCTGCCGCTCGACCGGCAGGGCAGCCGTGTCGAGTGGGGCACCGATGGCGATGGCGCGCTGCACGTCGCCGAGTTCCATGGCCACGGTCGTCTTGTGGATCGACACGTTGGTGGGTCCGAAGGCGGTCCACACGTGGTTGCCGTCGGCACCAAGCTGGGTGGCTGCGGCGTCGGCTTCGGCAATGTGAGTGTCGGCGGAGGCGCGGTCGTCGTCTCGGGCCGCGGCGAGTGCGCAGACGAGGTGCAGGCTGCCGTAGACCGATAGGAGTTGCGGTGTGGGCCTGGTCAGCCGTGGTTCGAGGAACTGCGCCGCGGTGGCGGCGAGGCCACGGGCCTGCGCGTATTCGCCTATCGAGACCAGGGAGTGCGCGGCAGAGCGGCTGAGTGAGCCGATGACGACGTGGTCGTGGCTGGCGTTGGCGGCGGCCAGTCCTCGGCTGGCGGCGGTCCAGGCGAGGTCACCTTCGCCGAGCTTGGTCAGGAACAACGCGGCGAGCTGGTGGGCGTAAGCGGTCATCGCGTGTGCGCGCTGGCTCTCGTCGCCGTAGAAGGCCTCGGTGGCGGTGAGGCAGTCGTGGATGAGGTAGGGGAGGCGGCGGGCGAGGGTGCCGTAGCGCGAGTGCTGGTAGGCAGTCCAGATCTCGGCGACGTCGCTCTCGATCTCGTGCAGGGCGGGGGCTTCGACGGCGGCCGTGCTGGCAAGCGTGGGCGCGAGGTGCCGGTAGTCGTGGAGCGCGGCGCGTAAAGCGGGGATGGTCTCCCGGCCGGACTCATCGGACCACTCGAACAGGCTGGGTGCGCCGATCAAGTCCCCAAGGGACACGTCGAGGGCTTTGGCGATCGCGCGAATGACGGATAGCCGGTCCAGGTCGGCGCGGTTCGTCTCGACCTTGCGCAACCACTCCTGGGTCTTGCCGACCAACCCGGCCAGCACCTCTTGGGAGAGCCCTCGCCGGCGCCGGTAGAAGGCGACGCGCTGGCCGATCGTCATGTCGTCCGTCATCCCTCGCACACCATCACCCTGCCCGCTGATCACCGTCGGACCCGGTACGGATTTTCCCGGTTCCTCTGCCAGGCCGCCCCTACGTTCAGTTCACCCCAGGTCACCGGCGTATGTCGATGCCTGTGACTGGCACAGCTGACAGGGAGCGGAGGGGCTCGATGCGCGGCACAGCAAACGACGACCTGAGCGCCGACTCGGCCAGCCCCGGGGCAATCTCTCTCGGCGTCTTCCCCGCTTGCGTACCGCCATGAGGGCTGCGTGGGCGGGTGACCGGCGGTCTGCTCCCAGCCGCCGGGGTGTGGCGGTGGGCTCGTCCGTGTTCCGGCGTGCCCACCGCCCGTCCGCCTGCTCAAGGAGGCTCGCGTGACGGTGTACATCTCGCGGCATGCGCTGGCGGACCGTTCCTGGCGACAGAAGTTGATTCCCGAGGATCCGGCGTGGTCACAGGCTTCGCGGGCTGATCCGCCATTACTGACCCACGTGTGGCGTCAGCTCTTCGAGCGGCAGGTGCGGGATGGCGGTGGCCGATGAGCAGCAAGCAGTCCGCGCTGGTGCCGCCGGAGCATCTGCCGCTGCGTCCGCTGTGGCTGTGCCGGGTCTGTGGGCAGCCCTGGCCCTGTGGACGGGCCAAGCTCGCCCTGTTGACCAGCTACCAGGACAGCCGGCTCAACCTGCTGCTCTACCTGTCCGGCCGCCTGCACGAGGCCATCGACGACCTGCACCGACTCAACCCGCGCACCATCGGCGACGTCAGGGACTTGTTCGACCGATTCCTTGGCTGGCCGGCCCGGCACTGCCGCCGCCGCCCGTCCACCGCCGAACAGCAGACACCGGAGGAGACATGACCGTCCGGGACATCGGAATTGTCGCCACGACAGGACGGCCGGCCATCGCCGGGACCTTCCACCCCTTGGTCCTGCAGCCCACCAGCTTCTGCAACCTGGACTGCAGCTACTGCTACCTGCCCGATCGGCGCTCGCGCCAGCTCATGTCCGTCTCCGTTGCGACGGCCTGCGTTCGGTCGATCGAGCAGCAGGGCAGCGTTCATCCGGTGAGCGTGGTGTGGCACGGCGGCGAGCCCACCGCCACACCGATCGATATCTTCCGTGAGCTGCTCGCTCCCTTCGAGGAGCTACAGCGGGCAGGGAGGGTGCGCCAAGATCCAGACCAACGCGACGCTCATCAACGAGCGGTGGTGCGATCTGTTCGCCGCCTATGACTTCGAGATCGGCGTCAGCATCGACGGGCCCGGCATGCTCAACCGGAACAGGCTCGACCGGGCCGGGAATGCGACGACGGCCCGGACGATTCGCGGCACGCGAGTATTGGCCGAGGCCGGCTTGCCGTACTCGGTGATCTGCGTCGTCACACCCGAAACCATCGACCACGGTGACGACCTGGTCGGGTTCTTCTCCGGCCTGCCGGGATGCGAGTCGGTGGGCTTCAACATCGAGGAGCAGGAAGGCGCCGCCCGCACGCCGGTGCCGGAGGAAGCCGCGTACCGGTCTTGGAGCCGACTCGACCGCACGCCTCTCCGCCCGGCTCGCCCTCGGCGCCGCCGTCCTCGCCGCCGGTGTCGCCGCTCTGCCGGCGCCGGCCCTGGCCGGCCCGGACACCGCCACGCTCGCCGCCGTGACCGAGCAGGACCCGGCCACCGGCCGGAACGTCAAGTACCCGGTCAAGCCCGGCGAGGTCGTGTCGGCCTCGCTCGGCGTGACGAACCTGGGCGACGCGCCGGTCAATGGCGTCGTCGTGCAGGTGCGGGCGTTCGACGACCTCGACCTGCTGACGAAGTACGACAACTGCTGGTACGTCGTGGACAGCAACCTCGACATCGCCTGGTGCGAGTTCGACGACGTGCTTGCGGCCCAGGCGACCCTGGCGCCGGCCGAGGACCTCATCGTGACCAAGACCAACGCGCGGGCGGACAAGGTCACCACCGTCGTCTTCCGCTGGGTCAGCAAGGCGTGGGCCGACGAGCTCGGTGGCGTGCAGAAGCTCGCGGAGAACGAGAATGGCACGGACCCGGTGCGCGGCGGCGGCCCCACGCTGACGCTGGCACCTCGGGATCTGCCGCTGCCGAGCAAGCCGATTCCGATCAACTTCGTGTACGCCAGCCTGGTCACGCCGCCGACCGCGAGCCCCACGGCCACCGCCAGCCCGACGACGAGCGCGAGCCCGACGGCCAGCGCGACCCCGACGGCCAGCGCGACCCCGACGGCGGGCGTGACCCCGACGGCGGGCGTGACCCCGACGGGTACCGCGCCCAGCGCGAGCCCGGCCGCTCCCGGTGCGGGCGGCGGCGACGGCGGGGGCCTGCCGGTGACCGGCTCGAACAACGTCGCCGTGGCGGGTGCCGGGGTGGCCCTGCTGATGCTCGGCGGGGTCGGCTACCTGGCGGCCCGCCGACGCCGGACCCGGTTCGTCGCGTAGCACCTCACCGCGAAGTGCCCCGGTCCCGTACGGGACCGGGGCGCTCGTGCCGGTGGTGTTGAATGTAGACAGTCTGCCGCCGGAGGTGTGCTGTGCCCGAACTCTCCCTGCTGATCGAGCCGTCCGTGCCGCTGCCCGCCGACCGGGTCGAGGCGCTCGCCACCGGGCTCGCCGACGACCTGCGCACGGTCCGGGGCTTGCAGATCGGGTACGCGCAGTCGCCGGCCACCTCGCACGGCAAGTCGCCGCAGGCCTGGGAGCTGGGGATGCTGGCCGTCGGCGGGCTCTTCTCCGCCACCACGATGCAGGCGCTCGCCCGGATCGCGGTCGCGTACGCGGACCGGGTCCGGGCGCGCTCGATCCGGCTCCGCAGCGGCGACAACGAGCTGGTCGTCACCGGGTCGACCCGGGTGGACCCGCAGCTCGTCGACCAGCTGGCCCGGCTGCTGGGCGTACCCGCGACGACCGATCCCGCGGCGGGCGCGGCGCTGCCCGCGGCCCGCGGGACCGGCGGGGGCGCCCCCACCGGGAGCTGAGTGTGGGACAGCGACGGGCGCTGCTGATCGCCAACGACCGGTACATCGACGACTCGCTGGCGGACCTCTACGCGCCCCGGGAGGAGGCGCGGGACCTGCTCAGCCTGCTGGCCGACGCGGACGTCGGCGCCTTCGACCAGACCGTGCTGCTGGAGAACTAGTCGAAGAGCTCCATCGAGCGGGCGATCGAGTCGATGCTCCGGGCGGCCGGCCCGGAGGACCTCGTCCTGCTCTACTTCTCCGGCCACGGCGTCCGCACCAGCAAGCGGGGGCGGTTGCCCCTGGCGGTCGCGAACACCGAGGTGGACCACCTCTCGTCGACCGCGATCTCCGCCTCCTTCGTCCGGGAACTGCTCGACGAGTCGGACGCGGCCAGCTCGGTCATCCTGCTCGACTGCTGCTACAGCGGGGCTTTCGAGGGGCACGGCCTCAAGACCACCGACGACCTGGCCATCGACGGCGAGCTGAAGACCGGGTACGGCCGGTACGTCATCACCGCGACCAACTCGGTGGAGCGGGCCGACGACGGACGTCCGGCCTCCGACACGGGGCCCCGGCTGCGGTCGGCCTTCACCGAGACGATCATCCAGGGGCTGAGCACCGGCGCCGCGGACATCACCGGCCAGGGCCGGATCACCCCGGACGACCTCTGGCGGTACGTGCACTTGGAGCTGCCGAAGCGGTCCGCGCAGACGCCGTGCCAGTTCGGCAGCGCGAGCGACGAGATCCACATCGCGCTGTCCCGGGACGGGCAGCACCGGCAGCGGCGGCGCCGGAACCAGCGGGATCCGCGCCTCGGCGACCTGCTCGGGCCGCTGGAGCCGGCCGGCGAGGTGAAGCTCTGCGCCACGGACTGGCGGCGGCGCGGCCTGCTCAAGGTGCCGGTCGGCCAGGCGCAGCGGATCGACCAGCCTGCCGGGGAGCCGGTCTGGCTGGACCTGGCCTCCTCCGACGGGCACCTGCTGGTCGTCGGCCGCGCCGGCACCGGCAAGACCACCCTGCTACGCACCATCATCGGCGGGCTGGCGCTCACCCACTCGGCCGACGAGGTGGCGTTCAACTGCCTGGAGTCCGGCGGGAACTGGCTCGGGCCGATGCGGCGGCTGCCGCACGTGCGGGAGGTGCGCGGCGACGACGAGGTGGGTGAGGTCAGCAAGCTCCTGGACCGGCTGGAGCAGGACGTCCTCGACCGCAAGCAGCTCTTCCGCCACCACGAGCTGGAGTCGCCGGCGAGCCTGCGGGCCCGCCGGGCCGACCTCGACGCCGGGCCGTGCCCGGACGTCTTCCTGGTCGTCGACCGCTGGCAGGACTTCGCCAACCTGCTGCCCGACTTCACCCCGCGGGTGGTCGACCTGGCCAACAAGGGCCTCGGGTACGGGGTCCACGTGGTCATCGCGGAGCGCAGCTGGCGGGTCATCCCGGAGGAGCTGCGGGAGTTGCCGCAGGCCCGGATCGAGACCCGGTTGTCGCAGCCGCACGAATCGTTGATCAACCCGGACCAGGCGGCCCGCCTGCCGCTCAACCTGCCCGGCTGGGCCATCCACGGACGGCGTACCTTCCGCATCGCGTTGCCGGACCTGTCCGCCGGCGACGCCGACGGCGAGGCAGAGGTCGAAGCCGCTGCGCCGGACAGCGGCGCGGTGATGGTGTCGGTGATCGCCGAGGCCTGGGGGACGGACTCGGCGGGCACCACGCCTGCCACCGGGCCGGTGCCGGCCGAGGAGCAGCCGGACGAGACGCTGCTCGTGCTCGGTGTGCCGGACCGGGCGGCGCTGTGGCACTTCGAGGGACGGCGTACCCCGCTCGGGCCGGACTACCTGCGGGTGCCCGTGGGTCTGGACGGCTGGGGGCGTCCGCTGCTGCTCGACCTGAAGGAGTCGGCGCAGGACGGGATGGGCCCGCACGGCCTGCTGGTGGGGGCGACCGGATCCGGCAAGAGCGAACTGCTGCGGACGATCGTGCTGGCCCTCGCGGCGGCCCATGCCCCGGACGAACTCAACCTGGTGCTGATCGACTTCAAGGGCGGCGCGACGTTCGGTCCGCTGGCCGAGCTGCCGCACGTGAGCGCGCTGATCACCAACCTCGCCGACGACCTGGCGCTGATCGACCGGCTGGCGGACGCGCTGACCAGTGAGCTCCTGCGCCGGCAGGAGGTGCTCCGCGCCGCCGGCAACCACGCCAGCCGCTGGGATTACGAGCGGAGCCGGGCGGCCGGGGCCGAGCTGCCTGCGCTGCCCACGATGCTGGTGATCTGTGACGAGTTCTCCGAGCTGCTCACGGCGCGACCCGATTTCATCGACGTCTTCGTCCAGATGGCCCGGGTTGGCCGGTCCCTCGGGGTGCACCTGCTGCTCGCCAGCCAGCGGCTCGAGGAGGGGCGGCTGCGGGGCCTGGAGAGCCACCTGTCGTACCGGATCGGCCTGCGGACCTTCTCCGCGATGGAGAGCCGGGCCGTGCTCGGCGTGCCGGACGCGTACGAGTTGCCGAACGCGCCCGGCCACGGCTACCTGAAGGCGGGCACCACGATGACCCGCTTCCACGCCGCGTACGTCTCCGGGCCGCCGGTGGCGGACGGCGCCGGCGTACCGCCGGACGTGGTGGGATGCAGTCCGCTCGACATCGTCGTGGCGGGGCTGCGCGGCCGGGGCACCCGGGCCCACCAGGTCTGGCTGCCGCCGCTGGCCGAACCGCCCACCCTGGACGAACTTCTCCCGCCGCTGACGCGGGACCCGGTCCGGGGCCTCAGGGTCGTCGGGGAACGGGGCTCGCTGACCGCGACCGTCGGCCTGGTCGACCGGCCCAAGGAGCAGCGCCGCGAACCGCTGCGCCTGGAACTGGCCGGGGGCGGTGGCAACGTCGGCGTGGTGGGCGCGCCGCTGTCCGGTAAGAGCATCGTGCTGCGCTCGCTCGTGGCCTCCCTGGCGCTGACGCACACGCCGCGGGAGGTGCAGTTCTTCTGCCTCGACCTCGGTGGCGGCGCGCTGCGGTCCCTGGAGCGGTTGCCGCACGTCTCCGGCGTCGCCAACCGGCGGGACGCCGAGGCGGTGCGGCGTACGGTCGCGGACGTGAGCGCGGTCCTCGACTCCCGGGAGGCCCGCTTCGCCGCGGGCGGCGTGGAATCCATGGCGGCGTACCGGGCCCGCCGGGCGGCGGGGGAGTTCGCCGACGACCCGTTCGGCGACGTGTTCCTCGTGGTGGACGGATGGAACGCGTTGCGGCAGGAGTACGAGGAGCTGGAGGAGGTCGTCACCGGCATCGCCCGGCGGGGCCTGGGCTTCGGGGTCCACGTGGTGCTCACCGCGGCCCGGTGGCTGGAGGTCCGGCCGACCCTGCGGGACCTGCTGGGCAGCCGGTTGGAGCTGCGGCTCGGCGACCCGAGCGAGTCCGAGATCGACCGGCGGGCGGCGGCGAACGTGCCCCGGTCGCCGGGGCGTGGGCTGGCCCCGGGCCGGCTGCACTTCCTGAGCGCCCTGCCCCGGATCGACGGCCGGCGCGGCGGGGAGGACCTGGCCGAGGCGACGGCCGAGCTGGCGGACCGGGTCGCGGGGGCGTGGCCGGGGCAGCCGGCCCCGCCGGTGCGGTTGCTGCCGCGCCGGCTGTCGGTGGTCGAGCTGAACGAGCTGAGCGACCCGTCCGGTACCGGGCTGCCGATCGGGCTGGACGAGTCGTCGCTCGCCCCGGTCCACCTCGACCTGGACCGAGAACCGCACCTCGTCGTCTTCGGCGACGCGGAGTGCGGCAAGACCAACCTGATCCGGCTCATCGCCCGGCAGGTCGTGGCCCGCCGTACGCCCGCCCAGGCCCGGCTGGTCATCGCCGACTACCGGCGCGGCCTGCTCGGCGCGGTCGAGGGCGACCACCTGCTGGACTACGCCCCGTCCCGCCAGGTCCTCGCCGAGGGGCTCGGCTCGATCCGCGAGGCGATGACGAGACGGCTGCCCGGCCCGGACGTCACCCCGCAGCAGCTGCGCGACCGGAGCTGGTGGCACGGGCCCGACCTGTACCTCCTGGTGGACGACTACGACCTGGTCGCCAGCGGCGGCAGCAACCCGGTGAGCATGCTCAACGACCTGCTGCCGCTGGCCCGGGACATCGGCCTGCACCTGATCATCGCCCGCCGGGTCGGCGGCGCCGCCCGGGCACTCTACGAGCCGGTCCTGCAACACCTGCGCGAGCTGGACTCGCCGGGCCTGCTGATGTCCGGCAACCGGGAGGAGGGGGCGATCCTGGGCGGGTTGCGGCCGCAGCCGATGCCGCCCGGCCGGGGGACCCTGGTCCGTCGGCGTGATGGCGCCCGGGTCGTCCAGACCGCCTGGTCGGAGCCCTGACCGAGCCGGGATTCAGGGCGGCGGGGGCAGGGCGTCGAGCGGGTCTTCGGTCCGCCGCCCGCCGTCCTCCCGCTCGTCGCGTACCGGGAAAGCCTGGTGCCCGGTCACGAATCCCAGCGTCAACCAATGGTTGACGAACCCGGTGCGTCAACCTATGGTTGACGCATGACGGATCCCGTGCAGATCAGCAACCCGGTACGCCTCGACGAGCTGATCGAGGCCATCAAGAAGGTGCACACCGACGCGCTGGACCAGCTCAGCGACGCGGTGCTGGTCGCCGACCACCTCGGCGACGTCGCCGACCACCTCATCGGCCACTTCGTCGACCAGGCCCGCCGCTCCGGCGCCTCCTGGACCGAGATCGGGCGCAGCATGGGCGTCACCAAGCAGGCCGCCCAGAAGCGTTCCGCCGCCAAGGCGGAGACCGCCGCCGCCCTCGACCCGAACGCCGGCTTCGGCCGCTTCACCGATCGGGCGCGCAACGTGGTGGTCACCTCCCAGAACGAGGCGCGGGCCGCCGGCAGCCCGGAGATCCGCCCCGAGCACGTCGCCCTCGGGCTGCTCGCCGAGCCGGACGGGCTCGCCGCCCGGCTGATCGTGGCGCGGGGCGTACCGCTGGAGCGGCTGCGGGAGGTCGTCACCGCGACCTTCCCGGCGCCGGCCGACCAGGTCCCCGACCTGATCCCGTACGACGCGCGGGCCAAGAAGGTGCTGGAGCTGACCTTCCGGGAGGCGCTGCGACTCGGCCACAACTACGTCGGCACCGAGCACATCCTGCTCGCCCTGCTGGAGGAGGAGGCGGGTGACGGCGTCCTCACCGGACTCGGCCTGAACAAGTCGGACATGGAGGCGGGCGTCACCGGCGCCCTCGCCGAGATCGCGCGGCGGCGCCAGTCCTGACGTTCCGCCCGCCCGGGTACGCCGAGGGTGCACCCGGGCGGACGGCCGCGGGATCAGTCGGCGGTGGGGAAGCCGTAGCGGGCGGCGTGCTCCGGGTCGGCCGGGTCGACCTGGCGGATGCCCGCGTCGGCGAGGCGCTTGTTCACCTCGTCCAGCCGCTCCCGCACCAGCCGGGCCTCCTCCTCGGGGACCCGGCCGCGGTGCGGCTTGCCGGCGTGCTCGATGGTGCCGTAGTCGACCTTCTCCGCGATCTTGCGGGCCTTCGGCGGCCTCACCCGCTCGGCCGTGCGCAGCAGCCGGGCCATCGGCACGTCGGTGGCCATCGCGTCGAACTCGCTGGCGGTCAGCACCACCCGGCGTGGCTCACCGCCGCCGTGGCGGTCGTGGATCTCCACCACCGCCACGTCCAGCGCGGCGTCGTCGATGCTTTCCACCTCGACCGGGGTGGCATCCAGTTGCACGGGGCCGGCGACCAGGTCAGGGTGCTCCAGCACGACGACGCGGACCACCTCGTCGTCCGCCTGCAGAACCGTGCCGCTGAAGTCGGAGACGTGGATCGTCTTCTTGCCCATGCGCGGAGCTTCTCCTGTCGTAGGCCGAGTTTTCGGACCAGGAGACGCTACCCGACACCTGTGCGAACGGTCCGGCTGGAGCGCCCGGGTGTGTCGCCGATTTCCTCCGCGTACCTCGTTACAGACTGCCCCGGCGTACCACCCACTCGGTGGGCTGGCCGGTGAGCGCCGCGATGCGGTCGTAGTCCGCGTCGTAGTGCAGCACCGTCGCGCCGTGCGTTTCAGCGGTCGCCGCGATGATCAGATCTGGCAGGCGAAAGTTGCGGTGCTGACTGTCCGCCGCGAGCATCCGGTGGACGGCCAGCGCCCGGTCCATCGCGGCAGCCGTCACATCCATCCACCGGTGCCCGTGCAGTGCCTGCCAGAGGATCTCGTAACCCTTCGGGTGGGGCGCGTTGTTCAGATATTCGAGCGAGGCGATCTGGCTGGCGGCCAGGCGCCCCTCGGCCAGCAGCGTCTCGAACCGGCGTCGAACGGCGGGATGGCGGCCCTGGAGGACGTAGACCGAGGTGTCCGCCAGATAGACCTGACCGGCCATCACGCCGCGTCTGCGTCCCGGGCGTTCTCCGCCAGCCGGCTCAGGTCCCGTCCGCCGCCGTACCGCCAGGCCTCGGCCGACTCGCCGAAGTCCGTCTCCACCTGGTCGAAGGCCGCCACGATCTCCTTGGCCTGACGGCGCACGGCGATGGCGTGGAGGGCGGCGTTGATGGTCGCCACCGTGGTGTCGGTGCCCAGCACCTCACGGGCGGCGTCGAGCCACTCGTCGTTGACGTCCACGGTGATGCGCGTCATGCCCCTGACCCCAGACCACCGGTTGAGGCCCGATAGCACCACAAGTTGCGGCGATCTGGTGCGTCAGCGGGCGCTGAGGCCGCGCCGGGTGGCGGCGGGCGGCAGTGCGTTCAGCTCGGCCCAGGAGAGTGTGGCGTCCCTCCGAACCTCCCGGTACGGCGGCTGCGCCGGGAACCGCCCGGCGGCCTCGGCCGCCCGCCAGCTCCGCTCGGTGTCCTGCTGGTACCGGTCATTCGGCTGATTCGGCATGACCATTACCGTCCCAGAGAAAGTTGTACATGTATGGAAATAGATATGACGCTCGATCGATGCGTCAGGTTCCCGCGGCCGGCAACCGGACCACGAACCGGCAGCCATCGGCGATGTTCTGGACGTCTACCCGCCCGCCGTGCGCCTCAATCAGCCCGCGCACGATCGCCAGCCCCAGCCCGCCCGATCCCTCCCCGCCGCCGTTGCCCGGGCGCGGGGTCCGCGCCGGCTCCCCCCGGAACGCCACGTCGAAGAGGCGGGGCAGGTCCGCCTCGGGGATGCCGCCGCAGGTGTCCGCCACCGCCAGCCAGGCGGTGTCCGCGTCCCGGCCGGCGTCCACCCGGACCGTGCCGTCCTCCGGCGTGTAGCGGACCGCGTTCAGCAGCAGGTTGCCGACCGCCCGGGCCAGCTCCGGCTCGCTGGCGGTCACCGTCGGCCAGCCCGACTCGGCGGCGACCAGCCGGATCCGCCGGGCCGCGGCAAGCGGGGCGGTGCTCGCGAGGGCGTCGGAGACCACATCGCCCAGCGGCACCGCGGACAGCGACAGCCGCAGCGCGCCCGCGTTGATCCGGGACAGCTCGAACAGGTCGTCGACCAGCCGGGTCATCCGGTCGGTCTCCACCCGGATCCGGCGGTGGTACTCGTCGACCGTGTCCGGGTCGCGGACCACCCGGTCCTCCAGCGCCTCGGCCATCGCGCGCAGCCCGGCCAGCGGCGTACGCAGGTCGTGCGAGACCCAGGCGACCAGGTCCCGGCGGCCCTTCTCGATCCGCCGCTCCCGCTCCCGCGCCTGGTCCGCCCAGACCGCCGCCGCGGCCAGCGCCGCCCCGAAGATCAGCGCCAGGTCACGCATCGGCCGGCTCGTAGCGGTAGCCGACGCCCCAGACGGTGACGATCCGCCGGGGGTTCGCCGGGTCGGCCTCGATCTTCTCCCGCAGCCGGCGGACGTGGACGGTGACGGTGGACTGGTCGCCGAAGCTCCAGCCCCAGACCCGGTCCAGCAGCTCCGCCCGGCGGAACGCCCGCGCCGGATGCCGCATCAGGTGGGCCAGCAGGTCGAACTCGCGCAGGGTGAGAGTCAGCTCCCGGCCGTGCAGGCGGGCCACCCGAGGACCCGTCTGCACCTCCAGGCCGTCGTCGGTCAGCACCTCCGGCGGCGTGACCGGTTCCCCGCCGGCCCGGCGCAGCACCGAGCGCACCCGCAGCACCAGCTCGCGAGGGGAGAACGGCTTGCTCAGGTAGTCGTCCGCGCCCAGCTGGAGGCCGAGGATCCGGTCGGCCTCGTCGCCACGCGCGGTCAGCATCACGATGGGTACGCCGTCCGGCCGCTCCCGCAGCCGGCGGCAGACCTCCAGCCCGTCCAGCACCGGCAGCATCAGGTCGAGCACGACCAGGTGCGGTGGTTGCCGCGCCACGGCGGCCAGCGCGGCGGCCCCGTCGCCGACGTGGTCGACCTGGTAGCCGGCGTGCTCCAGGTACCGGCAGACCACGTCGCTGACCGTCCGGTCGTCGTCGACCACCAGCACCCGCTGCGCCACCGGCGTACCTCCCCCTGGTGCGCCCAGCGTATCGGCGGGTGGATCAGCCGATCCATTGCGAGGTCCTTACGGTCCGCCGGTCCGCCCGAAGCTTCCGCGGCCGGTCAGGACACGGTCCAGAGCAGGTGGTTGACCGCCAGCGCGGTGACCCCCTGCCCGGCCAGCCACCAGCGCCGGTCGCCGGCCGGGAGCCGGGCGACGGCGACCAGCAGCCAGACCGCGAAGGGCAGCCAGATCCGTTCCACCTCGGCCTTGGAGAGCCCGGACACGTCGGCGGCGGCCACGGTCAGCGCGGCGGCCAGCGACAGCCAGACTGCGGGCCCGGTACGGACGTCGGTCGGGGCGGTGGCCGGGGCGGCGGCGTCGATCGGGGCGTCGGCGTCGGCCGGGGCGGTGGTCCGGGTGGATCCGTGGGTGAGCGGGGCGATCCGGGCGCGGGCCGTGGCCAGCGCCGGGCGGAGGGTGCGGGCCAGGGCCGGGCCCGCCACCGGGCCCGTGCTGAGCAGCAGCGCGGCCAGGTTCGCCCAGACCCAGTAGGCGTACGGGCGGTCCGCCGCCCAGCCCTGGTAGTAGCGCCGCACGACCAGGTGGTACCCGTCGAGCCACCAGAAGCCGTAGCCGACGAACACGGCGGTCACCGCGGCCACGCCCAGCCCGGCGGTGCACAGCGCGCGGATCCGGTCGGCGGACCGCAGCGCCAGCACGGTCAACGCCAGCAGCCCGGCCAGCACCAGCCCGTACGACAGGTGCAGGGCGACGCCGAGCAGCAGCCCGCCCACCCCGGGCGCCCAGCGCCCCGGGCGGGCCAGCAGGGCGAGCCCGGCGGCCACCACGGCGGCGAAGATCCCGTCGGCGGAGGCGCCCGCCCAGACCGCGCCGGGCAGCAGCACCAGGAACGGCAGCACCGCGCGGGCGGCCGGTTCGTCGCCGAGCGCCCGCAGTGTCAGCGGCACCGAGACGGTGACCGTCGCCCCGACCAGGACGCAGGCCAACGCCGCAGCCGTGCCGTTGCCGAGACCGATCCGGTCCAGCCCGACGAAGACCAGCAGCGCGCCCGGTGGGTGCCCAGCGGTGTGGGTGGACCAGGAGTCGGGCCGGAAGTCGAGGATCCGCTCGGTGAAGCCGGCCAGCATGGTGGGCAAGTCCCGCACCCGGGGCACCTCGTGCAGGTACTCCGCCTGCACGGTGAGCCGCTCGGTCAGCCCGGCTCGCCAGCCGTCCACCAGGGCCAGCGACAGCGTCCACGCGACCGTGGCGAGCCAGCCGGCGGCCAGCAGCCACGGCCAGGGCAGTCGACGGGCGAGGTGCGGGCCGCGTGCCACCACGCCGCCGGCGAGCAGGACGGCCGGCAGGGTGCCCCAGCCGAAGTGCGGTCGCCAGGTGGCGTAGAGCGGCGCGGCGTCGGCGTGCAGCCCGGCGTCGTGGTGGTTGAGCACGGCGCCGACCGCCACCGCCGCGGCCAGCAGCGCCGCCTCGACGGCGAGCACGGTCAGGTCCCGGCGGCGGCCGGCGGTCAGGTGGCGGGTCATGGTGACCGCCGAGGCTACGGCCGCCTGCCCGGTGGTCGGAAGCGCCCGGACGGGGACGTCAGCGACTCGTAAGGAACCGTTGCGGCGTAAGGGTTCCGTAACCCCGACGCGGTCCCGGAGCGGGGCCGGGTCGGCCTAGCGTCCCGGGCATGGAGACAGAGGTCGACGTGGTGCTGCCGTGCCTGGACGAGGCGGCCGCCCTGCCCGGTGTGCTCGCCGGACTGCCGCCCGGCTACCGCGCCGTCGTGGTGGACAACGGCTCCACCGACGGCTCGCCCGAGGTGGCCGCCGCGCACGGCGCCCGGGTGGTGCACGAACCCCGGCGCGGCTACGGCGCCGCCGTCCACACCGGACTGCTCGCCGCCCGCACCGAGCTGGTCTGCGTGCTGGACGCGGACGGCTCGTTCGACCCGGGGGAGTTGCCCAGGCTGGCCGGGCCGGTGCTGGCGGGGCGGGCCGACCTGGTCGCCGGGCGCCGCCGGCCGGTCACCCGCGCCGCCTGGCCGTGGCACGCCCGCGCCGGCAACGCGCTCCTCGCGGCCGGGCTGCGCCGCCGGGGCGTACCGGTGCACGACCTGAGCCCGATCCGGGTGGCCCGCCGGGCGGCGCTGTTGGACCTCGGCGTCGCGGACCGCGCCTTCGGCTACCCGCTGGAGCTGCTGGTCCGGGCGGCGGCCGCCGGGTGGCGGATCGTCGAGCTGGACGTGCCGTACGCGCCGCGGGCGGCCGGCACCCGGTCGAAGGTCTCCGGTTCGGTGCGCGGCACCGCCCGCGCGGTACGCGACATGACGGCGGTGCTGCGCAGCGGGGTCGCCCCGGTGAGCGCGAGGCCGGAGCCCCGCGATCGCGAACGAAGGGCGGCTCCGGTGAGCGCGCGGAGTCCAGCGGAGCGGAGGCCCGCTCACGAAGGACGCCCCTCGTGACGGTGCTGCTGGTGATGGCGAAGGCGCCGGTGCCGGGCCGGGTGAAGACCCGGCTCTGCCCACCGCTCGACGCCGAGCGGGCCGCGGCGGTCGCCGCCGCCGCGCTGCTGGACACCCTGGACGCGGTCGGGGCGGTGCCCGGCGTGACGCCGGTGCTGGCGTACGCCGGCCCGCTCGACCGGGCGGTACGCGGTGCGAAGATCCGGGCCGCGCTGGCCGGCTGGACCCTGCTGCCCCAGCGCGGCCGGGACCTCGGCGACCGGCTGGCCGCCGCGCACGCCGACGCGGGCCGGGCGTTCCCCGACCGGCCGGTGCTGCAGCTCGGCATGGACACCCCGCAGGTCGACGCGGACCTGCTCGGCGCGGCCGTGGCGCGGCTGGCCGGTACCGACGCGGTGCTCGGCCCGGCCGCGGACGGCGGCTGGTGGGCGCTGGGGCTGCGCGATCCGGCCAGGGCGGCGGTGCTGCGGGCGGTGCCGATGTCGACCCCGGTGACCGGCCGGTCGACCCGGGCGGCGCTGGCCGGCCGGGGCCTGCGCGTAGACGCCCTGCCGGAGCTCGCCGATGTGGACGAGTGGCCGACGGCCGTCGCCGTGGCCGCCGCCGCGCCGGCCGGTCGCTTCGCGGCGGCGGTACGGGAGATCGAGGCTGGTCCGGCCGGCCGCCTCGCCGGAACGCCGTGGGACATCGCCGGCCGGCCGGCGCCGGTCGCGGCCCGCGTGGGTGGGGCCGCCCGGTGACCGGGCCGGCGCTGCTCGCCGGGGGCTTCGAGGCCGCGCTGGCCGACCCGGTCGACCGCCCCGGCGAGGGCGGGCACTGGTTGGTGCTCGGTGACCGGGTGCGGGTGCCGCTGCCGGTGCGCCGGTGGCACGGGCCACCCGAGCCGGCCCTGACCGAGCTGGTGCGGCGGTGTACCGGGCCGACCATCGACCTGGGCTGCGGGCCCGGCCGGCTGACCGCCGCGCTGGCCGAGCGCGGACTGGTCGCCCTCGGCGTGGACGTGTCGGCGGTCGCCGTCCGGCTGGCCCGGGGCCGGGGCGCGGCGGCCCTGCGCCGCGACGTCCTCGCGCCGCTGCCCGGCGAGGGACGCTGGGCGCACGCCCTGCTGGTCGACGGCAACATCGGCATCGGTGGGGACCCGGTACGCCTGCTGCGCCGCTGCGCCGGCCTGCTGCGTCCCGGCGGCACGGCGCTGGTCGAGCTGGCGCCGCCGGGCGCGGGCCTGTGGCGGGGGCGCGCGTACGTCACCTCGGGTCGGCGGCCCGGCGA
>NZ_QGKS01000224.1 GCF_003172935.1 Micromonospora sicca
CGCGGCAGAAGAGGGCACCGACGGGGACATCGAACCCATCAAATCGACGATCCTCCGACTCTGCTGAAGGCGTGCGCGAGGCGGTAGGGACCAGCAGCCGCCGTCGGGGCGGCGACCAACAGTTGGCATGATGGGCTCGTGACCGAGCCGGTGTTTCGATACCACCCTGATCCCTTGGCCACGGGCTCGGCGGTGCGGGTTCAGCACGAATGCAGCGTCTGCGGTCAACTTCGGCAAATTCGCTACCGGGGACCGATCTACGGTAGACAACCCGAAAGTCTTTGCCTGCACTGTATCTACTCCGGGGAGGCTTCCAGGGCACTCGGCGTCGTTGCCGCCGACACGGAGGGCAGCGACATCCTGGACATGCCTGCCGAGTTCAGCGACGCGGTCGACGTGCCTGACGACGTGCCGCACCACGTCATCGAGGAGATCACTCGCCGAACCCCCGGCTTCACTGGTTGGCAGCAAGAGTCATGGCTCTACCACTGCGGCGATGGCGCGGCCTTTCTCGGCCCGGCTGGCTACCGCGATGTCGAAACTCATCCGGACGCCCTGAACATGCTTCGCGCGAGCCACCGGCAACTCGGCTGGTCACCCGAGGAAACCGAAGAGTTCCTGCACCGGCTCGACCGCAACGGTGAGCCCACCGCGTATCTGTTCCAATGCCTGCATTGCGGGACTCACCTCGCGTCCTGGGATATCGGCTAACCGCGCCTTATCGCCGAGACGCAGACACACTATCTTCGGCA
>NZ_QGKS01000513.1 GCF_003172935.1 Micromonospora sicca
CCGGCCCCGGGCCAGCCGGGTGGTCGGGAGGGCGGGACCGAGGGACCGGGGCCCCGGCCGCCATCGGTGAGTTGACGTCCGGATAAGAGCGACGCCGACGATCCCTCCGAGTAGGTTGCAAGCCGACGCCTACCGGAGGGATCTGTCGTGTCGTACCCCGATCAGGCGCCGCCCCGTCGTCCGGCGGCGGTGGTCGCGGCGGCGGCGGTGCTGCTGCTGATGGCCGTCGGCGCCGCGGTGTACGCGGTCGCGGGCCTGCTCGTCCTGAGTGGCACCGTCGACCGCTTCCGGTCGGTGGCGATCGCGACCGGTGCCGGGGCCGGCGAGATCGACGCCGTGGTGTCGCTGCTGCGCGCCTCCACCGTGCTGTCGGCCGTGGTCGGCGTGTTGGTCGGCCTGGTGCTGGTCGGCCTCGCCCTCGGCCTGCTCGCCGGTCGCCCGGGCGCCCGGGTGGGCACCTGGGTGGTCTGCGGGCTGGGCCTGCTCTGCGGCTGCTGCGGCTTGGCCGTACTGGTCGGCCAGCGGGCCGCGCCGCTGCGGTTGGGCGCCGGCCACCAGGTCACCGCGGACCTGCTCGCCCAGCTCGGCGGCGCCTATCCCGGGTGGTGGATCCCGGTGAACGCGGCCCTGTCCGTGGCGCAGGTCCTCGGCTACCTGGTGGTCGCCGCGCTGCTGACCCTGCCCGCCGCGAACGCCTTCCTGCGCCGCCGGCCGACCCCGGCCGGCCCCAGGCCACCGTA
>NZ_QGKS01000015.1 GCF_003172935.1 Micromonospora sicca
GTGGTAGGCGGCGGCCGGGCCGGCGGTGGTCGCGGTGGCCGCCGCCTACCACCCGGGCGCGGCCCCGGCGGCGGTGGCGCGCGCCGACCGGGCGGTCGGCACCCTGCTGGCGCTGTCGCCGCCCACCCCGCCGGAGGTCACCGCGAACCGGCTCGGACTGCTGGTGCAGGCCTGCGACGCCACCGCCGGGCTGATCGGCGCCGCCGCCCGGCACGTCCTCGCGGCGCCGGAGCCGGTGCCGACCGGCGACCTGCTGGCCGAGGTGCTCCGGCTCGATCCGCCCGTCCGCGCCACCCGCCGGGTCGCCACCGCACCGCTGCGGCTCGGCGGGCGGGAGATCCGCGCCGGCACTGCGCTGCTGCTCCGCTTCGACGCGGCCAACCGCGATCCGGCCGTCTTCGCCGAGCCGGACCGGTTCGTCCCGGGCCGGCCCGGCCGCGCGCTGACCTTCGGCGCCGGGCCGCGGGGATGCCCGGGCGAGCGGCACGCCCTGGCCCTGGCCACCGGGGTGGTCGACGTGCTGCGCCGCCATTGCCGCGCCACCGACGCCGAGATCCGCCACGACCCGCACCCGACGCTGCGCGTCCCCACCACACTCGAGGTGATCCCCCGATGAACGACCGGTACGCCGCCTTCCACGCCCTGCACCGGCCGGGCCGTCCGCTGCTGCTCCCCAACGCCTGGGACGCGGCCTCCGCCGCCGCGCTCGCCGCCCAGGGC
>NZ_QGKS01000014.1 GCF_003172935.1 Micromonospora sicca
GCGCTTCGCCCACTGGGCATGGACACCGCGCTTCTGGTGATCAGGATGACAAGAGCCGTGTAACGGGAGACTGTTACGCACGGTTCTGTGGGAGCCCGGGGGTGAAATCCCCCCGGGCGACCCGACCCAGGGCCTGTCCTGCCGATCTTGTAGTGGTTGATCGCTGACGATGTGTCGGTGGTGCGTCGTAGTGAACTGACCGATGAGGCGTGGGCGGTGATCGCGCCGCTGCTACCGGAGCCGGGCAGCGGTCGGGGGCGGTGGCGGGATCACCGGCAGGTCATCAATGGGATTTTGTGGAAGCTGCGCACGGGTGCGCCGTGGCGGGACCTGCCGGAACGGTATGGCCCGTGGAAGACCTGCCACGAGCGTCTGCGGCGCTGGACCGCCGACGGGACCTGGGATCGAATCCTCGCCGCGGCGCAGGTTCATGACGATGGCACACCGGTGCAGTGGAAGATCAGCGTCGACTCGTCGATCGTACGGGCGCACCAGCATGCTGCTGGCGCCCGCAAAAAAGGGGGCTCCCCGGCAAGTCTGGCGACGCCTGATGCGCAAGACGGTGAAGCCATCGGCCGGTCCTGCGGCGGACTGAGTACGAAGATCCACCTCGCGGTCGAGGGTCGTGGACGGCCGTTGTCGATCCTGCTCACCCCGGGCCAGGCCGGCGACAACCCCCAG
>NZ_QGKS01000013.1 GCF_003172935.1 Micromonospora sicca
TCCGGGCTGGACACCAGCACCGACATCGTACTGGCCCAGGTCACCGTGAGCGCGAAGAGCAACGAGATCCCCGCGTTCGCACCGCTGCTCGACGCGGTCGAGCAAGTGTTGGGCAGCCTGACCGGTCTGCCGTTCATCGCCGACGCCCTGCACACCCAGACCGCCCACGCCGAGGAGATCGCCGCCCGCGGCGCCCACCTGATGATCCCGACGAAAGGCAACCAACCCACCCTGTTCAAGCAGCTCAAGACCCTGCCCTGGCCGGAGATCCCGATCGGGGACCGCCGCCGCGACACCGGACACGGCCGCCGCGAGACCCGCACCGTCAAAGCCATCACCGTGGCTACTCCGGGCGGCATCAGGTTCCCCCACGCCGAGCAGGCCGTCCGGATCACCCGCACCCGCACCACCAGCGGGAAGACCAGCCGCGAAACCGCCTACTACACGGTGTCTCTACCCGCCGAGCAGGCCCAACCCGCCGACCTGCAGCACTGGGCCCGCCTCGAATGGCACATCGAAAACCGCGTACATCACGTCCGGGACGTCACTTTCCGTGAAGATCTCCACCAAGCCCGGACCGGCACCGGACCCGCCGTCCTCGCGACCCTGCGTAACACCTCGATCGGCTACCACCCACCAACGGCGAGGCCAACATCGCCCGCGCCACCCG
>NZ_QGKS01000012.1 GCF_003172935.1 Micromonospora sicca
CCTCGATCGGCTACCACCGCACCAACGGCGAGGCCAACATCGCCCGCGCCACCCGACGCGCGAACCGCCGCCCCCACGACCTCATCACCGCCGTGACCAGCAGCATCCCGACAACGCAATGACCCTGGGAACGGCAGTAGGCAAAGCCAGAAGAGGAGCACATTGTTGAGCCAGATCAGACGGCCAGTAACTCGCTTGATACGGCGGAAGAAATAGTAATGGTTGACCCAGTAGATTGCCACCATGGTAAATGACAGCGCGAAGCTGAAGAAGTGTGACGCAAGGGGCGTCATCGCTTGCAAGAATTCATTCGAGGTGGTGTGCCCGTCAAGTTCTGGTGGACGCAGATCGAGCACGAGGAGGGTAACGATAATGGCCATGACGGCGTCGCTGAAGGTTTCGATACGGTTCTTGGGCACATCTTGCACCTTATGAAGGATCTCCACACCACGTGGGCTTAACTCTCCACCCGCAACAACAAGTTCCGCCAACGCTGGAGCCATGAGCACGACGGCACACCGGGGCAGGTTCAGCCGGTCGTAGCATTTGATCTTGGCGGTTGGGTGGGACAGGATGTTCCGCTGTGCGTGCGATGTTGACCTTGGGTGATCGGGAAGAGATATCCCGTGGCCTGGCCGAAGGCTTGGAGTTCAAGCAGATCGCGGTCCTG
>NZ_QGKS01000011.1 GCF_003172935.1 Micromonospora sicca
GGTCGTACTGGCGGGTGGTCTCCGCCGGGCACTGGGCCGAGCGGCATGCGCTGATGATCCTGGTGGCCCTCGGCGAGTCGATCATTGCGCTGGGGATCGGCCCGAAGTTCATCAGCGAGCTGCCGCTGACCGGCCCGGTGGTGGTCGCCGCCGTGCTCGGCATCACCGTCGTGGCGGCGCTTCTGGTGGGCGTACTTCGACACCGTTACCTCTCACTAAGCGTTAGTTAGCTCATGATTGGCAGTCGCCCGTTGCCGGGCGGCGTTGGCCGCAGGCGGCCTTGACGCTTCGACGCCCGTTGCCCTGCCCGCGGGTGCGGGGCTTACGGGTCTTACACAGGCTCCACGTCCTGTTTTAGCGTCGCCCGGCGACTCCAGGTCGACGTGCCGCGCGAGGGCGGCTAGGTTGCGGGCGGCGTTGACGTCCCGGTCCAGGACCAGGCCGCAGGCATCGCAGTGGAACGTGCGCTCGGACAGCGACAGCTTGGGTTTCACCGTCTGGCATCGCGAGCAGGTCTTCGAGCTGGGGTACCACCGGTCGGCGACGTGCAGGACGCTGCCGTACCAGCCGGTCTTGTACTGCAACTGCCGCCGCAGGGTGGCCGGGGCGGCGTCGGCCAACGCCCGGGCCAGCCTGCGGTTGCGCTTCAAGCCCACC
>NZ_QGKS01000177.1 GCF_003172935.1 Micromonospora sicca
CGGATCGCCCCGGTGGTGAACCGCACCGACGGGGTCGACCGGCGGCGGGACTTGAAACGCGGGAACCCCACCCGCCGCCCGGCACGCTTACCGGTGCGGGAGTCCGACCAGTTCTTCAACCCCCGGGCCAGGGCGTCCAGGCCGGTGTTGAACGCCTCCTTCGAACACTCGGCCCACCAAGGCGCCACGCCGGCCTTCGCCTGATTCCAGGCTCTACGCAGCGCTGGCAGAGACCAGCCCTGCGTCGGGGTCAGGTCCACCTCGTCGATGCCGTAGGTGCGTTCGGCGGCCCGCTGATCCATGACCGCCTTGACTCGGGCCAGCGCCCAGTTGTGCGCCACCCGCGCCGCCCCCGCATGAGCCAACACCATCCGCTCCTGCCGGGGCGTCAGGTCCAACGCGAACCGGTACGCCTGCACCACACTCAACCGCTCCCGGCCCGCCACGCCCAGCACCATAACCACCCGGTAGGACGTAAACCCGCAACCACCAACGCCACACCCCCACGGCACCGAGCCGCCGACCGCCTGATCCCCCGTCCCAATGCACCACCCACACCGCAAGTCACTTTTAAGGTCACCAACGCATACCAACACCCACTCAACCGGCAACAGCTGACATCCCCCACGATCCGCCGCGCCGCGTCACCGC
>NZ_QGKS01000281.1 GCF_003172935.1 Micromonospora sicca
CTACACCCGCAACCCCGAACGATTCGTCCGCGGCATCCCACAACCACCCGCCCTACCCGAGGCCGCGTGGATCAACAAGCCCGACGACGAGCCGACTCAGTCAACGAACCCCTGAACCACCCGCCCCAAAAAGGTTGACACCTTCCGAGGCGAGAATCGAGACGACGGCCGGCTCCAGCCACACAGGGAGCTGCGCAGGCTGACCACGTCGGTGTTCCCTGGGAGGTCACTCCGGCTCGCTCCCCCACATCACCGCAGGTCAGCGTGCTGTCCCTTGTCCGACCGCCGTGAGCACTTCGGACGCAGTGACCACTTCGCCAAGCTGCACCCAATCTGCACCCACCTGCAAGGCCAGGCCATCCAGCGGCTCCTTACCGCTCTGACCTGCGAATACTCTCCTGCCAGGCGACATGGAACGCTGTCGGCCGCTGGTCAATACGGCTGAGCGCTCCGGTGTGAAGCAGGACGCTGCACCGGCTCTGATGTGATGAAGGAGCGGGGCCCCCGCTCCTCGTGAATCTCGCTCTGGGCGTGCCGTTGGGCGTTCACTTGGAGGTGTTCACGTCCGTCACGACGTTGGAGGCCCCTGTGAACACAGACTACGACGGTCGGCAGGTGGTGGGTATCGATC
>NZ_QGKS01000445.1 GCF_003172935.1 Micromonospora sicca
CGGGGGCGGGGGTCACCCGCAGCACGCTCTCGCCCTCGAAGCGGCCGGCCGGCTCCCAGCCCGATCCGGCGTTGGTCGAGCGGAACAGCACCGGCCCGCGGCCGGCGTACCAGGTGCCGGGCTGGTACTGGTCGACGGCGAGGGTGCGTACCTGCGCGTCGGGGGCCTCGTCGACGACGAACCGGACCGACTCGACGTACCGCACGCCCGGCTCGGCGTGCTCCAGCATCCGGTACACGTTGGACGCCCGCAGCGGCTCGCCGAACGCCCAGCCGGCCGGGTTGAGCGGGGTGGGCAGCGGGCTGAGTGTCTGGTGCAGCCGGTCGTGGATGCGCTGGCGGACCGCGTCGACGTCCTCCTCCCGGCGGACCACCACCCGGGCCCGGATCGACACCGCCTTGTAGCGGGCCCAGCCGGCGCGAACGCTGGTGCCCAGCGCGCGTCGGCGGTCCAGGTCGTCGGCGACCCGGCGGCGGGCCTCCTCGACCTCGTGGTCGCGCAGCACCGCCACGGGCAGCCGGCCGCCGGGGCGGGCCGCCTCCGGCACGTACGGCACCAGCACCACCTCGACCTCGCCGGGGCGGGCGAAGCTGTAGACGGCGGCCCGGGTGAACGC
>NZ_QGKS01000410.1 GCF_003172935.1 Micromonospora sicca
CGCGCCGGCCGGACCGGCCCGCCGCCCGGCGGCCGTCGCGCAAGCCGCGCCGCCCGCCGAAGCTCGCCGACCCGCGCCGCCGGCTGCGGCTCGGCACGCTGCTCACCCTGACGCTCTTCGCCGCGATCGGCATCCGGCTGGTCTTCCTGCAGACCGTGGACACCCCGGCGTACGCCGACGGCGGCGTCACCGACCGGCTCGCCGTGGTCGACCTGCCCGCCCCGCGCGGCGCGATCTACGACCGGACCGGCGCCCCGCTGGCGCACAGCGTCGAGGCCCGGTACGTCTTCGCCGACCCGACCCGGGTCAAGGACCGGTTCGCCACCGCCCGGCTGCTCTCCCCGCTGCTCGGCGTGCCCGTCTCCGACCTGGCCGACAGGATGAGGCCCCGCAAGCTGCCGACGGGCATCCCGTCGCAGTTCGAGTACCTGGCCCGCGGCGTCGAGATCGGCAAGGCGAAGCAGATCATGGCGCTGGACCTGGCCGGCATCGGCGTGCACCGGGACGAGCGGCGCGAGGTGCCCGGCGGCGACCTGGGCGCCAACCTGATCGGCTTCGTCAGCCAGGACATGGTCGGCCTGGAGGGGCTGGAGGCGAAGTACGACGACCTGCTCCAGGGGCAGGCCGGGAAGAAGACCTACGAGGTCGGGCAGGGCGACCTGGCCGCGCCGATTCCCGGCGGCTACAGCCAGACCACCCAGCCCAACCCGGGCAGCTCACTGGAGCTGACCATCGACCGGGACCTCCAGTTCCAGGCGCAGCGGATCCTCACCGCCCGAATGGCGCAGACCAGGGGCAGCGTCGGCGCCGCGGTGATCATCGACGTGCCCACCGGCGAGGTGCTGGCCCAGGCGAGCAACCCCACCTACGACGCGGCGGACCCGGAGGGCAGCAAGCCGACGGACCGGGAGGACGCGGCGACCAGCTTCGTGGTCGACCCGGGCTCCATCCACAAGGCGATCACCTACGGCGCGGCCCTCCAGGAGGGCGTGATCACCCCGGACACGGCGTTCCCCGTCCCCAACACGATCGTCAAGGGCGGCGTCACCTTCCGGGACACGCACCCGGCGAACGGGCAGAAGATGAGCATCCCCGGCATGCTGGCGTACTCGTCCAACGTCGGGACCATCAAGATCGCTGGCGAGCTGGGGCCGGACCGCCTCATCGACTACCAGAAGCGGTTCGGGCTGGGGCAGCCCACCCGCGAGGGCCTGCCGGGGGAGGCCTCCGGGCGACTGCTCCCGGCCGACCAGTGGAGCGGCTCGGCGTACGGGTCGGTGCCGATCGGGCACAGCGTGGACGCCACCCCCCTGCAGATGGCCGCCGCGTACGCCGCCGTGGCCAACGACGGCACGTACGTCCAGCCGCACCTGATCAGGGAGGTGATCGGCCCGGACGGGAAGCGGACGCCGGGCCCGGCGCCGGTGACCCGGTCGGTGCTCAGCCCGCAGAACGCCGCCGCGCTGCGCACCATGCTGGAGGCGGTCACCACGGTCAACGGTCCGGAGGGGCCGGCCACCGGCCTGGCCGCCGCCGTCCCCGGCTACCGGGTGGCCGGCAAGACCGGCACCGGACTGCGCTACGCCGACGGCCAGCAGCAGCCCGGCGCGGTCGCCTCGTTCATCGGGATGGCCCCAGCCGAGCACCCCCGGTACGTGGTGGCGGTCTTCGTCTGGAGCCCGGGCGGCGAGGGCGGCGCGGTCGCCGCGCCGGCCTTCCGGGAGATGATGGGCTACACGCTGCGGCACTACCGGGTGCCGCCGTCGGCGACCAGCAAGTCCCCCAAGTTCGAGGTCTTTCCGCGCTGAGCGGGGCGGACGGGACATGATCGGTGAGTGGCGACGAACCACCGGGGCGGCTGTGCGGTCGGAACCCGGACGACCGGGTAGGGTCTGACGCCGTGCCCGGCAATCCACGTCCCCGTACCGTGAATCCCGTCCGGCTCGGCGACCTCGCCGCCCGGCTCGCCGTCGCGCCGCCGGCGGGCGCCGCCGAGGTGGCCGTGACCGGGGTGACCCACGCCAGCCAGGAGGTCCGTCCCGGGGACCTCTACGCGGCGTTGCCGGGCGCCCGCCGGCACGGCGCGGAGTTCGCCGCCGGGGCGGCCGAGGCCGGGGCGGTGGCCCTGCTGACCGACCTGGCCGGCGCCGAGCTGGCCGCCGGGGCGGGCCTGCCGACGCTGGTGGTCGACGACCCCCGGGCGGTGCTCGGCGACGTCGCCGCCACCGTCTACGGCGACCCGACCGCGGGACTGACCGTGATCGGGGTGACCGGCACCGCCGGCAAGACCTCCACCAGCTACCTGATCGAGTCGGGGCTGCGCGCCGCGGGCCGCACCACCGGCCTGATCGGCACCGTGGAGACCCGGCTGGGCGACCTGGTGATCGACAGCGTGCGGACCACCCCGGAGGCGACCGACCTGCACGCCATGCTCGCCGTCGCCGGGGAGCGCGGGGTGGACGCGGTGGTCATGGAGGTGTCCAGCCACGCCCTGGCCATGGGCCGGGTCGGCGGGGTCCGCTTCACCGTCGGCGGCTACACCAACTTCGGCTCCGACCACCTGGACTTCCACGCCGACTCGGCGGACTACTTCGCGGCGAAGGCGAAGCTCTTCGACGGGCGCTGTGCGGTCGAGGTGCTCAACCACGACGACCCGGCGCTGCGACCGCTGTTCAAGCCGGCCACCGTCAGCTACTCGGCGGCCGGCGACCCGGCCGCCACCTGGTGGGCCGACGGGATCGACGACGAGGGGTACACCCAGCGCTTCACCGTGCACGGCCCGGACGGGCTGGCCCTGCCCGCCGTGGTGGCGCTGCCAGGCCGGCACAACGTGGCGAACGCGTTGCTGGCCGTCGCCACCCTGGTCGCCGCCGGGGTGGACCCGGCCACCGCGGTCGCGGGGGTCTCCGCCTGCGGCGGCGTGCCGGGGCGGCTGGAGCTGGTCAGCGGCGACGCGCCGGTGCGCGGGGTGGTGGACTACGCGCACAAGGCGAACGCGATCGAGGCCGTCCTGGTCGCGCTGCGCGGCCTGACCGCCGGCCGGTTGATCTGCGTGATCGGCGCGGGTGGCGACCGGGACCGGGGCAAGCGGCCGGTGATGGGCGCCGCCGCGGCGGAGGGAGCCGACGTGGTGCTGGTGACCGACGACAACCCGCGCACCGAGGACCCGGCCGCGATCCGGGCCGAGGTGCTCGCCGGGGCGTACGCGGCGAGCGCCGCCGCCCGGATCATCGAGGCGCCCGGCCGGCGGGATGCCATCGCCGAGGCGGTCCGGCTGGCCGAACCGGGCGACGTGGTGGCGCTGCTGGGCAAGGGGCAGGAGCGCGGCCAGGAGATCGCCGGCGAGGTGCTCCCGTTCGACGACCGGGTCGAGCTCGCCGAGGCGTTGCGGGCCCGCTTCGGTGACCTGGCGGGTCGACGGTGATCCCGCTGACCCTGGCCGAGGTCGCCTCGGCCGTCGACGGGCGGCTGGTCGCCGCCGACCCGGACGCCCGGGTGACCGGGTCGGTTGCGTTCGATTCCCGCAAGGTCACCCCGGGTGGGCTCTTCGTGGCGTTCCCCGGTGAGAAGGTGGACGGGCACGACTACGCCGCCCGGGCGGTCGGGGCCGGCGCGGTGGCGGTGCTCGGGACCCGGGAGGTTCCCGGCGTGCCGATGGTGCTGGTCGACGACGCCCTCGCGGCGATGGGACGCCTGGCCCGCGCGGTGGTCGACCGGCTGCCCGGCCTCACCGTGATCGGCCTGACCGGCTCCTCCGGCAAGACCACCACGAAGGATCTGATCGCCCAGCTCACCGTGCGGCTCGGTCCGACCGTGGCGCCGCCCGGCTCGTTCAACAACGAGCTGGGTCACCCGTACACGGCGCTGCAGGCCGGGCCGGAGACCCGCTACCTGGTGATGGAGAAGGGCGCCCGCGGGGTGGGGCACGTCCGCTACCTGTGCGAGGTGGTGCCCCCGCGGATCTCCGTGGTGCTCAACGTCGGGGTCGCGCACATCGGCGAGTTCGGCTCGGTGGAGACCATCGCCCTGGCCAAGGGGGAGCTGGTCGAGGCGCTGCCCGCCGACGGCCTGGCCGTGCTCAACGCCGACGACCCGCTGGTCGACGCGATGGCCGCCCGTACCCGGGCCCGGGTGGTCCGCTACGGCGAGGCGCCGCACGCCGACGTGCGGGCCGTGGACGTGGCGCTGGACGGGCGGGGCCGGCCGTCGTACACCCTGGTGACGCCGGAGGGCAGCGTGCCGGTGCGGCTCGGGCTGACCGGGCGGCACCAGGTCTCCAACTCCCTCGCCGCCGCGGCGGTGGCCCGCGAGCTGGGGATGCCCCTGGCCGAGCTGGCCGTCGCCCTGGGCGAGCTGGGGCTGGTCTCGACCCGCCGGATGGACGTCTTCGAGCGCTCCGACGGGGTCACCGTGATCGACGACTCGTACAACGCCAACCCGGCCTCGATGGCCGTCGCGCTGCGGGCGCTGGCGGGCCTGCGCGGGCAGGGGCGTACCGTCGCGGTGCTCGGCTACATGGCCGAGCTGGGGACGTTCGAGCGGGAGGGGCACCAGCAGGTCGGCCGGCTCGCGGCCGAGCTGGGCGTCGACCGGCTGCTCGTGGTGGGCGAGCTGGCGGCGCCGATCCAGGAAGGCGCGACAGCGGTAAGTGACTGGGGAGGAGAGTCGGTGCTGCTCACCGATCAGGCGGCGGCCGTCGAGGTGCTGCGGGGCGAGCTACGTCCGGGTGACGTGGTGCTGGTGAAGGGCTCCCGGTACCGCACCTGGGAGGTGGTCGACGCGCTGCGCGAGGCCACCGGGGAGGGGGTCACCTCATGAGGGCGGTCATCGTCGCCATCGGGGTCGCCTTCCTGATCTCGCTGCTCTGCACCCCTATCGCGATCAAGGTCTTCACCCGGCTGAAGGCCGGCCAGCCGATCCGGGCCGAGGGCCCGGCCATGCACCAGGGCAAGAAGGGCACGCCGACGATGGGCGGCGTGGTCTTCATCCTGGCCACGGTGATCGCGTACGTCGCCGGGCACCTCGCGCTGACCACCCTGCCGGACGCCCAGATCGCCCAGGTGGAGCCGACCATGACCGCGCTGGTGCTGCTCGGCCTGATGGTCTTCTCCGGCGCGGTCGGCTTCATCGACGACTTCCTCAAGGTCCGCAAGCGGCACAGCGGCGGGCTGAACAAGCGCGGCAAGCTCGCCGGCCAGATCCTGGTCGGGACGATCTTCGGCATCGTGGCGCTCTACTTCCCGAGCCGGATGTACGACGTCACGGGCGCCCGGACCAACGCCGAGACGGTGGGCAGCACCACGCTCAGCTTCATCCGGGACATCCCGGCGCTGGAGATCGGCAAGGTCGCCTCGGTGATCGTGATCATCCTGGTGGTGATGGCGGCGACCAATGGGGTCAACCTCACCGACGGCCTGGACGGCCTGGCCACCGGCGCCTCGGTGATGGTGCTCGCCGCGTACGCGCTGATCGCTTTCTGGCAGTACCGGCACTGGTGCGCGGACCCGAACTACACCGAGGCGTACTGCTACACGGTCCGGGACCCGCTGGAGATCGCGTTGATCGCCGGCGCGGCGGCCGGGGCCTGTGTGGGCTTCCTGTGGTGGAACACCTCTCCGGCCCGGATCTTCATGGGCGACACCGGCGCCCTCGGCCTGGGCGGCCTGATCGCCGGCATGGCGATGTCCACCCGGACCATCCTGCTGCTGCCGATCATCGGCCTGCTCTTCGTGATCATTACGATGTCGGTGGTGATCCAGATCATCTCGTTCCGGACCACCGGCAAGCGGGTGTTCCGGATGTCCCCGCTGCAGCACCACTTCGAGCTGGCCGGCTGGAGCGAGGTCAACATCGTGGTCCGGTTCTGGATCATCGCCGGGATCGGCGTGGCCATCGCGCTGGGCCTGTTCTACAGCGAATTCCTCGCCGCGGTCACCTGACCCGGCACACCGACGGCGCGAAGGAGGGGCCCGGGTGGCCCCTCCTTTCCCGTTCCGACACGCCGACCGGCCGGTTGCGCCACGGGCGGGCCGACCCAGCCGCGATGATGGGCGGGTGGGGGAGGAACGAGACACCGAGGGCACGACCGAGACGCAGATCCGCCGACCGCCCGTGCCGCCGCGGCCGGCGGAGCCGCCCGGCGCGCTGTTCGGGCTGGACGCGGCCGGCGGGCTGGCCGCGCTGCGCGGCCTGCTGGCCCGCCCGCTGGCCTCCTACTACCTGCTGCTCTCCAGCGCCGGCCTGCTGCTGGTGATCGGGCTGACCATGGTCTTCTCGGCGACCAGCGTGAAGGACTACGCCGAGGGCGGCGACGCCTCGGCCTCCCTGGTCAAGCAGACGATCTTCGCGATCATCGGCATCGTGGCGTTCTGGGCCTGCCAGCGCCTGCCCGCCCGGACCTTCCGCGCACTGGGCCGGCCGGTGCTGGGCGCGGCGGTGGTGCTGCTGCTCGTGCTCAACCTGCTGGTGGCGCTGAAGTCGCTGTTCGGGGTGAAGTCGGTGGGCCCGCTGCGGGCCCACCTGCTCTGGCTCTATCTCGGCCCGATCCAGGTGCAGCCCGCCGAGCTGGCCAAGCTGGCTCTGGCCCTCTGGGGAGCGCACGTCCTGGCCCGCAAGGGCGCCGCGCTGGGCTGGTGGAAGGAGCTGGCCACCCCGCTCTTCCCGGTGGTCGCCCTGCTCTTCGTGCTGGTCGGCTACAACGACCTGGGCAGCATGCTCTGCCTGTTGGCCCTGGTGGTGGGGTTGCTCTGGGCGGCCGGCGTGCGGCTGCAGATCTTCGCCGCCCTCTCCGCGGTCGGCCTGCTCGGCATCGGCCTGCTGGTCGCCGCGGCCTCGGTCGGCGCGGGGTCCGGCTCCCGGGACGCCGACAACTACCGGCTGGCCCGGCTCACCTCGTTCATCAACCCGCCCAACCCGGCGAAGTGCTTCGAGACCAACTG
The DNA here is from genome assembly GCF_003172935.1 of Micromonospora sicca. Taxonomy (GTDB): domain Bacteria; phylum Actinomycetota; class Actinomycetes; order Mycobacteriales; family Micromonosporaceae; genus Micromonospora; species Micromonospora sicca. Next base: position 6,939 of record NZ_QGKS01000410.1, read on the forward strand.
CTACCAGATCGTCCAGGCCCGCAACGCCATCGAGCACGGCGGCTGGTTCGGCGTCGGGCTGGGCAAGAGCAGCCTCAAGTTCGGCTGGCTGCCCGAGGCGCACAACGACTTCATCTTCGCGATCATCGCGGAGGAGCTGGGCGTGGTCGGCTGCACGGTGGTGCTGGTGCTCTTCGCCGTGCTCGCGTACACCGGGCTGCGGATCGCCCGGCGGGTGGAGGATCCGTTCCGCCGGCTCGCCGCCGCCGGCGTCACCGCCTGGCTGGTCGGCCAGGCGGTGATCAACATCGGTGGGGTCACCGGCCTGATGCCGCTGACCGGCGTGCCGCTGCCGTTCATCTCCGACGGCGGCAGCGCCCTGGTGGTCACCCTGGCGGCGGTCGGGATGCTCGCCTCGTTCGCCCGCGCGGAGCCCGACGCGGCCCGAGCCCTGCATGCCCGTCCGCCGGCCCGCTGGGTCCGACTAGTCTGGGCCCCGTTGCCGCCGCTTCCCGGCCGGCGCCGCCGCCCGGCGTCGCCACCGGCCGACCGTGGGTCCGTACCCCGGTCCCGTGCGCGGCGGGAGGACGACCAGGCCGCGGTCCGCGGCGCCCGGCCGAGCCGGACGCGCGCCGGCACGGCGAGCGAGAGGAGACGCTGATGGGTCCGCTGCGTTCGGTGGTGCTTTGTGGAGGGGGCACGGGGGGACACATCTACCCGTTGCTGGCTTTCGCCGACTGCCTGCGCCGTCACGACCCGCGCGTCCGGATCACCTGCCTGGGCACCCCGAAGGGCCTGGAGAACGAGCTGATCCCGCCGGCCGGCTACGACCTGCGGCAGATCCCGGCCTACCAGCTGCCCCGCTCGGTGAACATGAGCCTGGTCCGGACCCCGGACCGGATGTGGAAGGCGGCCCGCGCGGCGGGCAAGGTGATCGACGAGGTGCAGGCCGACGTCGTGGTCGGCTTCGGCGGGTACGTCTCGGTCCCCGGTTACCTCGCCGCCTGGCGGCGCGAGCTGCCGATCGTCATCCACGAGGTGAACGTGCCCCCGGGCGTGGCCAACCGGCTCGGGATGAAGTTCACCAAGAACGTCGCCGTGGGCTTCCCGCACCAGCCGGCGCAGGCCGAGTCGCTGCGCGACGCCCGGGTGGTCGGCGTGCCGCTGCGCCGGGGTATCGCCGGGCTGGACCGGGCGGCGATGCGGAACGCCGCGCGCGCCCACTTCGGACTCCGCCCCGACCTGCCGGTGCTCTTCGTCGCCGGCGGCTCGCAGGGCGCCCGCTCGATCAACCTGGCGGTCTCCGGGGCGGCCAAGGAACTGGCCCGCAACGGCGTGCAGGTGCTGCACGTCATCGGCGCCCGCAACGAGCCGGTGTCGGTCCCCACCGACCTGCCGGTGCCGTACGTGACCCTGCCCTACCTGTCCGAGATGGAGCTGGGCTACGCGGCCGCCGACCTGATGCTGGCCCGAGGCGGGGCGATGACCTGCGCCGAGGTGGCCGCGATCGGGCTGCCCGCCATCTACGTGCCGTACCCGCACAGCAACCAGGAGCAGAAGCGCAACGCGCTGCCCGTGGTGGAGGCCGGCGGCGGGCTGCTCGTCGACGACGCCGAGCTGACCCCGGACTGGCTGGAGCGGACGATCATCCCGCTGATCCGGGACCCGCAGCGGCTCGCCGCGATGGGCGCCGCCGCGGGCGGGTACGGGCGCCGCGACGGCGATGTCGCGCTGCTGAACTTCGTCTACGAGGCGGTGGCCCGATGACGTCGGCCACCGCGACGGGAAGGTACTCGGAATGAACACCGCGCAGTTCACGCCCGCCGGCACGCTGACCGCGGAGGACCTGGGCCGGATCCACCTGATCGGGGTGGGCGGGGTCGGCATGAGCGGCCTGGCCCGGCTCTTCCTCACCCGGGGGCTGCCGGTCTCCGGCAGCGAGCTGCGGGAGTGGCCGTCCCTGGCCGGCCTGCGGGCGCTCGGCGGCACGATCCACATGAGCCACGAGGCGTCCAACCTCGACGGCGTGGACACCGTGGTCTACTCCTCGGCCATCCCGCAGGACCACCTGGAGATGGCCGAGGCGCGCCGGCGGGGCCTGCGGGTGCTGCACCGCTCCGAGGCCCTGGCGGCGGCGATGACCGGCCGGCGCACGGTGGCGGTGGCCGGCACCCACGGCAAGACCACCACCACGTCGATGGTGACCATGGTGCTCCAGCAGGCCGGCGCCGACCCGTCCTTCGTGATCGGCGGGGAGATCTCCGAGGTGGGCTCCGGCGCGCACCACGGCACCGGCGAGTACTTCGTGGTCGAGGCGGACGAGAGCGACCGCTCGTTCCTGATCTACCGGCCGTACGTCTCGATCATCACCAACATCGAGGCGGACCACCTCAACACGTACGGCGACCTGGCGAACCTGGAGGCGACGTTCGCCGAGTTCGCCCGGCTCACCGACCCGGACGGGTTCATCATCACCTGCGCCGACGACGCGGGTGGCCGGCGGCTGGCCGCGACGCTGCGGGCGGAGGGGCGCCGGGTCTGGACGTACGGCGAGGCCCCCGACGCCGACCTGCGGCTGAGCGAGATGGCCTCCTCCGCGCAGGGGGTGCGCTTCCTGGCCGAGATCGAGGGCCGGTCGCTGGGCGAGATCCGGCTGCCCGTCCCGGGCCGGCACATGGGGATGAACAGCGCCTCTGCGGTGCTCGCGGCGTACCTGCTGGAGCTGCCGATCGAGGCGGCGGAGGCCGCGCTGGGCGCGTTCCCCGGCGTCCGGCGGCGGTTCGAGCGCAAGGGCGTCGCGGACGGCGTGCTGGTCTACGACGAGTACGCGTACCACCCGACCTCGATGACGCTGGCCCTGCAGACGTTGCGCGAGGTGGCCGGCGAGGGCCGGTTGATCGTGGTCTTCCAGCCGTACCGGCTGTACCGCACCCGGGACCTGCAGGCCGACATCGCCGGGGCGCTCGGCATCGCCGACGAGCTGGTGCTGCTGGAGGTCTTCGGCCCCGGTGAGCTGCGGCAGCCCGGCGAGGGCTCGGCCGCGCTGGTCGAGGCGGTGCCGCTGCCGGCCGACCGGAAGGTCTTCGTGGACTCCTGGGACGAGGCGCCGGCCGAGGTGGCCCGGCGGGCCCGGCCGGGCGACGTCGTGGTGACCATGGGCGCGCCGCCCATCTCGCTGATGGGCGACCAGCTGCTCGACGCGCTGCTGGCCCGGACCGGCGGTGCGACGGCCGTGGGCGCCGCCGTCGACACGGACGGCGCGGCCGCCGCGGCCGGATGAGTCCCGGACCGGCCCGGGGCCGGACGCCCGGCCCGGACGGCGGCGCCGGCCGGCGCGGACCGGTGCGGCGCTGGCAGTTGGTCCGTGCCGGCAGCGACGCGGTCCCGCCGTCCACCCGGCGGTTCATGGCCCGGGCCCGGCAGCGCCGGATGCGGGCCGCCCTGCCCTGGGCGGTGGCGGCCGGGGTGTTCGCCCTGGCCGGGCTGGTCGCCTGGACCGTGCTGGGCACCGGCCTGTTCGGCGTCCGCGAGGTCCGGGTGGTCGGCGCGAAGCTGGTCACCCCGGTCGAGGTGCGGGACGCGGCGGCGGTCCCGGACAACCAGCCCCTGGCCAAGGTGGACCTGGCGGCGACCGCCCGGCGGGTCGGCGCCCTGGCGCCGGTGGAGCGCGTGTCGGTCTCCCGCGACTGGCCGGGCACGCTGGTGATCCGGGTGGTGGAGCGGACGGCCGTGGCGGCGGTGCCCCAGGGGGAGCTGTTCGCCGTGGTCGACCGCGCCGGCGTGGTCTTCCGGAGCGTGCCCCGGGCCCCGGACGGGCTGCCGCTGGTCCGGGTCGGCTGGCCGGGGCCCGACGACCCGGGCACCCGGGCGGGGCTGACGGTGCTCGCCGCGCTGAGCCCGCAGCTGCGCGCCGAGCTGGTCTCGGTGGACGTGGCCGGGCTGGCCCGGATCACGCTGCGGCTGCGGCACGACCGGACGGTGGTCTGGGGGGACGCCACCCGGGGCGCGGACAAGTCGCGGGTGGCGACGGCGCTGCTCGGTCGCAAGGCCGACACGATCGACGTGAGCGCGCCGGACGTGGTCACCTTCCAGTGATCCGCCGGTCGGTGCGGGGTGCGGCGGGGGGCGGGACGTGACTCGTCCCGCTATGGGCGGCGACACGCCGGGCGGGTCCTTGGCTCTCGGCGTGGAGGCGCTTACGTTGCCCCGAAGAGGATCAGTGGTTGACATAACTGTAAGCCTCTAGTAGAGGGTGAGGGTTTCGCCTCGCCGCCTCGCTGGGAACTGCGTCGACCGCTGGTCTGGCCAAGCCGTGTGGGGTCGGCCCATGCCAATCTCGAAGGGAAAGGACCGGAGATGACACCTCCGCACAACTACCTGGCGGTCATCAAGGTCGTCGGCATCGGGGGCGGCGGCGTCAACGCCGTCAACCGGATGATCGAGGTTGGGCTCAAGGGCGTCGAGTTCATCGCGATCAACACCGACGCGCAGGCGCTCCTGATGAGCGACGCCGACGTCAAGCTCGACGTGGGCCGGGAGCTGACCCGGGGGCTCGGCGCCGGGGCCAACCCGGACGTCGGCAAGAACGCCGCCGAGGACCACCGCGACGAGATCGAGGAGGTGCTCAAGGGCGCCGACATGGTCTTCGTGACCTGCGGCGAGGGCGGCGGCACCGGCACCGGCGGCGCCCCGGTGGTGGCGAACATCGCCCGCAAGCTCGGCGCGCTGACCATCGGCGTGGTGACCCGGCCGTTCTCCTTCGAGGGCAAGCGCCGCCAGGTGCAGGCCGAGTCCGGCATCGACGAGCTGCGCAACCAGTGCGACACACTGATCGTCATCCCGAACGACCGGCTGCTCGCGCTCGGCGACCGCAACATCTCCATGATGGACGCCTTCCGGACCGCCGACCAGGTGCTGCTCTCCGGTGTGCAGGGCATCACCGACCTGATCACCACGCCCGGTCTGATCAACCTGGACTTCGCCGACGTCAAGAGCGTGATGAGCGGTGCCGGCAGCGCGCTGATGGGCATCGGCAGCGCCCGGGGCGAGAACCGCGCGGTCGAGGCGGCCGAGGCGGCCATCTCCAGCCCGTTGCTGGAGCAGAGCATGGACGGCGCGCGGGGCGTGCTGCTCTCCATCGCCGGCGGCTCCGACCTGGGCCTGTTCGAGATCAACGACGCGGCCCAGCTGGTCACCGACGCGGCGCACCCGGAGGCCAACATCATCTTCGGCGCGGTCATCGACGACGCGCTCGGCGACGAGGTCCGGGTCACCGTGATCGCGGCCGGCTTCGACGGGGGCACGCCCTCGTACAAGGCGGCCGAGCCGGTCCGCAAGCCGAACCAGAATCAGCCGGCCCAGCCCGGCACGCCGGTCGCGCCGCCGGCCACCATGCCGGCGCCGCAGCAGTCGCCGCGCCGGGTGCTCTTCGACGACGTGGACGTGCCGGACTTCCTGAAGAACGGCTCCTGAGCCGCGCCGATGACGGAGACACCAGCCACGGTACGACCGGACCGGCGTGCCGAACTCGCGGCCGGGCTCGCCCGGGTGCGGGCCCGGATCGCCGACGCCTGTGCCGCCGCCGGCCGGGACCGTGCCGAGGTCACCCTGATCGCGGTGACCAAGACCTACCCGGCCGGCGACGTGCTGGCCCTGGCCGCGCTGGGCGTCGCCGACGTGGGGGAGAACCGCGACCAGGAGGCGGCCGCCAAGGCCGCCGAGGTGGCGGCGGCCGGGGTGCGACCGCGTTGGCACTTCATCGGCCAGTTGCAGCGCAACAAGTGCCGCTCGGTGGTCCGGTACGCCGACGTCGTGCAGTCGGTCGACAGCGTGCGGCTGGCCGGGGCGCTGGACGCCGCGGCGGCGGCGACTCCGGACCGGGAGCGGCCGCTGGACGTGCTGGTGCAGGTCAGCATCGACGGGGACCCGGCCCGGGGCGGAGCGCTGCCGGACTCGGTCGACCCGGACCGCGGTCTCGGCCCGGTGGCGGAGGCGGTGGCCGGCGCGGGTGCGCTGCGGCTGGGCGGGCTGATGGCGGTGGCGCCGCTGGGCTGGGAACCGGAGCGGGCCTTCGCCCGGCTGGGAGAGGTGGCGGAATGGTTCCGCCGGCGGCATCCGGCGGCGACCATGCTGTCCGCCGGAATGAGCGGGGATCTGGAAACTGCGATCGGATACGGCGCGACACATGTCCGCGTCGGCAGCGCGTTGCTCGGAATGCGCCCCACGCTGCGGTAGCCTGACCGCGAAAGAAGCAAATTACATCAGTGTTGTTCAGGAACGGCATCCCGTTGTGGGGGGCCATGGCGGGCGGACCGCGAATCGCACGCCAGGGGGATTGCTGATCCGGTCCGGTGGGCATCGTTGTCCACACGTGATCAAGCGACACGGCACGGGGGTGCGTGCCGCACGGCGGACGGAAGGGCGCGGGATGGGTGCACTGCGCAAGGCGGGGGTCTGGCTCGGTCTGGTCGAGGAGGACGACGAGCGGGCTTACGAGGACGGTGGCTACGACAAGGGTGGCTACCGTGACTCGCGCTACCGGTCGAGTCGTTACTCCGAGGAGTTCGCCGACGAGGAGGACGACGAGTCGGAGGAGCCGCCGGCCCGGTCCCGGGTCGGTGACCGGGGCCGGCTGACCGAGCGCGCCTCGAGCCGGGCGGCGGAGGCCGACCGCGCCGACGGCGAGCGGCCGGAGCGGGTCGAGCGGTCGAGCGTCCGGTCGATCACCCGGTCGGGGGCCGGGGAGACCTCGGGGGCGCTGACCTACCACACCAGGGACAACCTCGCCCTGGCGCCGCAGGTCCAGCCCCGCGAGCGGGCCGTGGTGGCGGAGGAGGAGCAGCGCTACCAGATCACCACGCTGCACCCCACCACCTACCGCGAGGCGCGCACCATCGGCGAGCACTTCCGCGACGGGGTGCCGGTGATCATCAACCTCACCGAGATGGACGAGGCGGATGCCCGCCGGCTGGTGGACTTCGCCGCCGGGCTGGCGTTCGGACTGCGCGGTACGATCGAGCGCGTGACCAACCGGGTGTTCCTGCTCTCACCGGCCAATGTCCAGGTCACCGCGGAGGACAAGGCCAAGATCGCTGAGGGCGGCTTTTTCAGCCTGAGCTAGCCCGCCCGACCGAGGGACGTCGCCTGCCGTGTTGTCGATCCTGTTCCAGGTGCTGTATCTGCTCGCCTATCTCTTCCTGCTTGTGCTTTTAGCCCGATTTGTCCTTGGAGCCGTTCTGGCGTACGGTCGCCGCTGGCAACCAGGACGGGGAGCATCGGCGGGACTGGAATCGGTGTGGAGCGTCACTGATCCGCCTCTGCGGACGTTGAGGCGTGTGATCCCACCACTGCGAATTGGTACCGTGAGCATCGACCTGGCCTCCCTTGTGCTCCTGGTTATCCTGTTCGTGCTGATGGAGTTCGTGTTAGATCCGCTGATCAGGAACTTCTCCTGACCAGCGCGCGCTTTCGCGGCCGCAACTGACCCGAGGAGTTTCGATGCCGCTGACCCCGGCCGACGTCCACAACGTCGCCTTCAAAAAGCCGCCGATCGGCAAGCGGGGCTATGACGAGGAGGAGGTCGACGCCTTCCTGGATGAGGTCGAGCGCGAGCTCGCCCGTCTGATCGAGGAGAACAACGAGCTGCGCGCCCAGGTGGAGCGCGGCGGTCGCGGCCCCGCCCCCGCCGGCCCCGGCGGCGACGCCCGTCTCGCGGCCGAGCTCAACGACGTCAAGGCCCAGCTGGACCGGGTGCAGCGCGACAAGGCGGCCGCCGAGCAGGCGGCCCGGGCGATGCAGGCCGAGCTGGAGCAGGTCCGCGCCCAGGGCGGCCCGGCCGCCGGCGCTGACGGCGAGCAGCAGGCGCTGCGGGTGCTGATGATGGCCCAGCGGACCGCCGACGACCACGTGTCGGACGCCCGCCGCGAGGCCGACCAGCTGCTCTCCGAGGCCCGCTCCAAGGCCGAGGAGGTCACCCGCGAGGCGCGCGCCAAGGCCGACGCGCTGGAGCGGGACGCCCGCCAGCGGCACCAGGAGGCCATGGGCGGCCTGGACGCCAAGCGCACCGCGCTGCAGAAGCACATCGAGGAGCTCAAGCAGTTCGAGCGGGAGTACCGCACCCGGCTCAAGGCGTACCTGGAGAGCCAGCTGCGGGACCTCGACGGCCGGGCCCAGGGCCTGGAGGCCGAGGTCAACCGCGCCGACGGCAATCGCTCCGGTGGCGGCAGCAACGGCCTCGCCGCCGCCGGCCTCGCCGGCTCGTACGGTGGCGGCCGCTCGGGCTCGCTCGAGTCCGGTCGCTGATCCCGGCGTCGGCGGCCGTCCCCGCGACGGCCGCCGACCGCTCGCAGACCGACCCGATGCGGCGGGGGTGAGCCGTGATAGTCGCCAGCGTCCTGCTCATCCTCGTCGCCGCCGTGCTCCTGGTGGCCGGGTTGGCCGGCGGGTCCAGTGCGCTGCTGATCACCTCCATCGCGGCCAGCCTGCTGGCCGCCGTCGCCCTCGTCGTGGGTGCCCGCCAGGCAGCCGCCACCCGGGCGACGACGGACCGGGGCACCGGGCCGCGCAACCGCACCCGGACCGGTCCGGTCGGCACGCCGACCGGGTACGGCCCCCCGCCCGGGGAGCCGGGGATCCCGGTCCAGCACGTTCCTTCGACGGTCGGCTCCGACGGACCCGGGTGGCGGCAACCGCCCGAGCCGCCGGCGGCCGACCCGTTCGCCCCGCCGACCCAACGGGGTCCGCGCGCCGACGACGTGCCGCCGGGTTTCGACGACGCCCGGGTGGGCTTCGTCGACGTGCCGTCGCGCGTCGACGGTCCCTTCCTCGACTCGCCGGCGCCCACCTCGCCGGCCGGCGAGGGGCCGCTCCCGGACGAGCCGCCGGTCCAGCAGGTGTCGCCGGACGAGGCCGCGCGGGTCGCCCGGCTGGACGCGGAGGTACGCGTGGTGGACGGCCGGCCGCGCTACCACCTGGCCGACTGCCCGCACCTCGTCGGCCGCGACGACGAGCCGCTGCCCGTCTCCGAGGCGGTCGAACTGGGCTTCACGCCGTGCGCGTACTGCTCGCCGGACCTCGCCCTGCTCGACGACGCGCGTCCGGCCTGAACGCGGATGGCCGTGGACGAGACGCTCACCGTCGCCGTACGGGTGAAGCCTGGCGCCTCGCGGGCCCGGGTCGGCGGCCGCTTCGACGGACCGCACGGGCCGGCCCTGGTGATCGCCGTGAACGCCCCGGCGGTCGACGGCCGGGCCACCGAGGCGGCCCGCCGCGCCCTCGCCGACGCGCTGGGCGTCCGGGCCGCGGCGGTCTCGCTGCGCACCGGCGCGGCCAGCCGCGACAAGCTCTTCCTGATCGAGCGCCCGCCGTCGGAGCTGACCGGGGTGTTGCGCCGGCTGCGCGACGGATCGGCCGAGTGAGGGCCGCCCGGGCCGGCCGCGGATGAGCGCCGGGCTGGATCTCGCGCTGCTGCTCGGCGCGGCCGTCCTGCTGGTGGCGGTGGGTGCGGTGCGGTTCTCCACCCGGCTCGGGGTGCCCAGCCTCCTGGTCTACCTCGCGCTCGGGGTGGCGATCGGCGAGGCGGGCCTGGGCATCCGCTTCGACGACGTCGAGCTGACCCGGGTGCTCGGGTTCTGCGCGCTCATCGTGATCATCGCGGAGGGCGGGCTGAGCGCCCGGTGGAGCACCCTGCGGCCGGTGCTCGGGCTGGCCGCCGCGCTCTCCACGGTGGGCGTGGTGGTCAGCATCCTGGTCGTCGGGCTGGTGGTTCACCTGCTGCTCGGCCTGGACTGGCGGCTGGCGCTGCTCTACGGCGCGGTGCTCTCCTCCACCGACGCGGCGGCCGTCTTCGCCACCCTGCGCCGGCTGCGCCTGCCGCCCCGGCTGGTGGCCACCCTCGAGGCCGAGTCGGGCATGAACGACGCCCCGGTGGTCATCCTGGTGGTGCTGCTGTCCCGGGCCGGCCCCGCCGCCCACCCCTGGTGGTACGAGGTCCTCCTGGTCGGGTACGAGCTGGCTGCCGGCGCGGCGGTCGGGGTGGCGGCCGGGATCGCCGGCCGGTGGGCGCTGCGCCGCGCGGCGCTGCCCTCGGCGGGGCTCTACCCGATCGCGGTGGTCGGTTTCACCGTGCTCGCGTACGCCGCCGGAGCGGTGCTGCACGCCTCCGGTTTCCTGGCCGTGTACGTCGCCGGGGTGCTGCTCGGCAACGCCCGGCTGCCGCACCGCCAGGCGATCCTGGGCTTCGCCGACGGGCTGGCCTGGCTGGCCCAGATCGGCCTGTTCGTGCTGCTCGGCCTGCTGGTGTCGCCGGGCCGGCTGGACGCCGCGGTGCTGCCGGCGGTGGTGGCCGGCCTGGCCCTGGTGCTGGCCGCCCGCCCGCTGTCGGTGGCGGTCTCCGCGCTGCCGTTCCGGGTCCGCCTGCGGGAGCAGGCCTTCCTGTCCTGGGCCGGGCTGCGTGGAGCGGTGCCGATCGTGCTGGCCACCATCCCGCTCTCCGGGCGGGTCCCGGGGGCGGACCGGCTCTTCGACGCGGTCTTCGTGCTGGTGGTGATCTTCACCCTGGTGCAGGCCGGAACGCTCGCCCCGGCGGCCCGCCGGCTCGGGGTGACCGCCCCGGCCGAGGCGGCCGAGATCCGGGTCGAGACGGCCCCGCTGGAGCGGATGCGCGCGGACCTGCTCCAGGTCGAGGTGCCGCCGGGCTCCCGGCTCGGCGGGGTGCACGTGGACGAGCTGCGGCTGCCGGTGGGGGCCTCGGTGACCCTGGTGCTGCGCGACGGGGCGGGTTTCGTGCCCGGCCCGGACACCCGGCTCAAGGTCGGCGACAGCCTGCTCATCGTCGCCACCGCCGAGGTCCGGGACGAGGTGGAGCAGCGGCTGCGGGCAGTCAGCCGCCGGGGCCGGCTGGCGCGGTGGTTTGGCGAGTACGGCGAGGACCGGGACGGATAATCTGCTAGCGTTCCTTTTGCCCTGATTGGTGGCTGTTCGGGGCTGAATCGCGGAGCAACGGTGCGGCACGTTGTCGGACGCCTGTACGTTCCGTATTCTTGCCACCCTCCGGAGTGCGCGGCCATGGTCGCCGTGCGCCCCTTTTCGTACACGGGGGACACCCAGTGCGGTGGCCCCTGCCCAAGCACCGCACCGCCGACCGCCGCGCATCCGCGGCCGAGGGAGCTGACGATGGCGAAGCCAGCCGATACCAGGACCGCCGGCCGCAAGCCGGTGGCGAAGGCCACCCGCAGCGCGGCGGAGACCGAGAAGATCCGGGCGGCCCTGGCGGCCCGGCGCGACGAGCTGCGCGCCGAGTACGATCAGACGCTGAGCGAGATCACCGAGCTGCAGCGCGACCGGCTGACCGACTCGGCCGGGGACGACCAGGCCGACACCGGCACCAAGACGTTCGAGCGCGAGCAGGAGATCTCACTCGCCAACAGCATTCTGGAGCGGATCACGCAGGTCGAGCGGGCCCTGGAGCGGCTCGACGAGGGTGGTTACGGCTGGTGCGAGCGGTGCGGCAACCCCATCCCGGTGGAGCGGCTCGCCGCCTTCCCGTCGGCCACCCTCTGCGTGACCTGCAAGCAGCTGGAGGAGCGGCGCTAGGCCCGCTCCCCGGCGGCGGAGTGGAGACGGTGAGGGATCACCGCCGAGAGCGTCGATGGGGAGCAGATGACCGCAGCACCGCCCGCTGGAACCGGCACCGCTGAGTCGGGCGGCGGCACGCCCCGACGCCGGGCGGTCGGGGTCCTCCTCGGCGTCGCCCTGGTCGCGCTCCTGGCCGACCTGGTCACCAAGCAGCTCGCGCTGACCGCGCTCACCGGCCGGGGGCCGGTGTCGCTGCTCGGTGGCACGGTCTACCTGACCCTGACCCGCAACAGCGGGGCGGCGTGGAGCATCGGCTCCGGCCACACCTGGGTCTTCCCGCTGATCACCATCGGGGTGATCGGCTGGATCGCCTGGATGGCCGCGCGGCTGCGGTCGCTGCCGTGGGCCGTCTCCCTCGGCCTGGTGCTGGGCGGGGCGCTCGGCAACCTCACCGACCGGATCTTCCGCGCGCCCGGCCACTTCGTCGGGCACGTGGTCGACATGATCAGCCTGTTCGACCCGTACGGGCAGGTGTGGCCGGTGTTCAACCTGGCCGACAGCTCCCTGGTCTGCGGCGTGGTCCTGGCCGTGCTGCTGGAGCTGACCGGCCGGCAGCGCGACGGCCGCCGGGCCGCCGCCGAGCCGGCCGGCAGGCCGGAGTCCGGCGACGGCGCGGCCACCGGCAGCGAGCAGCGGGGGCGGGCATGACCTCGGCCTTCGCCGCCGGCGGCGACCACCGCTCCCTGCCCGTGCCGGAGGGCCTCGACGGCATGCGGCTGGACCAGGCCGTGTCCCGGCTCTTCGGGCTCTCCCGGACTGCCGCCGCGGCCCTGGTCGAAGCCGGCGACGCGTTGGTCGACGGCACCGTCCGGGCCAACTCGCACAAGGTGAAGGCCGGCTCCTGGCTGGAGGTGACCCTGCCCGCCCCGGTCGCCCCGCCGACCGTGGTCCCGCAGGCCGTGCCCGGCCTGACCGTGGTCCACGCCGACGACGACATCGTGGTGGTGGACAAGCCGGTCGGGGTGGCCGCCCATCCCAGCCCCGGCTGGACCGGCCCGACGGTGATCGGCGCCCTCGCCGCGATCGGCCACCGGATCTCCACCAGCGGCGCCGCCGAGCGGCAGGGCGTGGTGCACCGGCTGGACGTCGGCACCACCGGGATCATGGTGGTGGCCAAGAGCGAGCAGGCGTACACCGCGTTGAAGCGGGCCTTCAAGTACCGCGAGGTGGAAAAGCGCTACCACGCCGTGGTGCAGGGCCACCCGGACCCGCTGCGCGGCACCATCGACGCGCCGATCGACCGGCACCCGCACCACGACTACCGCTGGGCGGTGGTCAGCGGGGGCAAGCCGAGCATCACCCACTACGACACCCTGGAGGCGTTCCCGGCGGCGAGCCTGCTCGACGTCCGCCTGGAGACGGGGCGCACCCACCAGATCCGGGTGCACTTCTCGACCCTGCGCCACCCCTGCGTCGGCGACATCACGTACGGCGCCGACCCGACCCTGTCGGCCCGGCTCGGGTTGAGCCGGCAGTGGCTGCACGCCCGCTCGCTGAGCTTCGCGCACCCGCGCACCGGCGACGAGGTCACCTTCGTCAGCGACTACCCGGACGACCTGGCGCGGGCGCTGGAGATCCTGCGCGACTGACCCGGCCCCGCCGACTCGCCGACCGCCCGACGAGGGGATGACCCGTGCCCGCCGACCGATCGCCGCGCCGCGGGCTGCCGAGGCGCGCGGTGCTGACCTGGGTGGCGCTGCTCTGCGCGGTGGCGGTGCTGCTCGCCGCCGCCCGGGCGGGGCGGCGCGAGCCCGTCGGTGACCGGACCGTCGGCGAGGTGACCCGGGTGGGCGTGGCGGCCGGCGACCCGGTCCCGGCGTACCTGCGCGCCGCCGCCGACGAGCTGGCCCGGCTGACCGACGCAGGAGGGCCGGCGACCGGCACGTACGCGCTGGTGTCCTTCGCGGCGTACCTGACCCCGCAGCGGGTCGCGGCGACGCTCGGCGGGACGCCGGTCTCGGCGGTGGTGGCCCGGGTGCCGCTGCCCGGCCGGCAGACCGAGATCGTCCGGATCGCCGCGCTGCGCGTACCGCAGGACGTGGTCGCCGGGATGGGCGAGGTGGCCGCGCGCAAGGACGGGGAGGCCGCCGACTACCGGGCGCGCGCCGCCGCCCCGGCCGCGTCCGCCGATGCCGAGCTGCGCCGGCTGTACGACACCGGCGCGCGGGTCGCGGCCGAGGAGGCGGCGGCGTACCGGTCGGCGTGCGCCTGCGTGTACGCGGCGGTGATCCGCGCCACGTCGGACGAGTTGCGCGGCCTGGCCGCCCGGCCCGGGGTGCGGGCCGTCGACCCGGCCCCGGAGGTGACCCGGCTGGACCGGACGGTCTTCACCCCACCGCTGCCGGAGCAGCGTGACGTCGCCCGGCCACCGGCCGACGCGGGGCTGGCGCCCGCCACGCCGGCCGGGAGCGCCCCGGCGGTGGGCGATTCGTCGGAAGCCGCACCGACGGTGAGCGTCTCCTCACCAGGCTCCGGCGGGCCCGCGCCGGGCGAAACCCCGCCCAGCACCGCCCCGACCTCCCCGGACGCGGCCGGCGGGGGCTCCGCGGGGGCCTACCGGTGAGCATGCCCACCGGGGGATGTGCGCGGACAGGTGTGGTCCGAATAGGGTTTCGTTCGTAGCCTGTCAGGCGGAGATCGATGTGGCTGGGGAGGGCGAGCCTTGGACGGCAGCGAAACCGGCTGGGGCCGGCAGGCTGAGCCGGCACCGCGGTGGCGGGCGCTGCTCGACCGGGCCCGGCTCGCCGGCCGTGGCGCGGAGCAGGCCGAGGCCGACCGCCACGCCGAGGAGGCGGCTGCGCCGCCTCCCGAGGCGCCGTCCCGGCGCGGCGGGGGCAACGGCTGGTCCGGGCGGGCGCCGGCGATAGGGCACCCCGCCGAGCTGTCGTACGGCGCCGAGCCGGCCTACCGCGTCGAGGCGACCTACCGGGTCGAGCCGGCCTACCGCGTCGACCCCGGGTACCAGGCCGAGCCGCGCTACCGGGCGGAGCCGTCCTATCCGGCGGAGCCCGGCCACGCCGCGGAACCGGCCTACCGGGCCGAGCCGCCGTACCGGGCGGAGCCCGAGCCGGGCTACCCCGACCGGGAGCCGCGCCGGGGGTCCGCCTCCGTGGAGTCCCGGTACGCCGTCCTGGACAACGGGTACCGGCACGAGCCGCCGCCGGTCGAGTCCCGCTACGCGCTGCTGGACAACGGCGGCTACCGGCCGGAGACGTACCAGCCGCCCGAGCCCGCCTACCAGCCGCCGGAGCCGGTGGCCCCGGCGCCGGCCGGGTACCAGCAGCCGGCGATCGCCGAGTCCTACCCGCCCCGGATCGAGCCGGCCCGCGTCGAGTGGCGGGCCCCCGCCCCGGAGAGCGAGGTGGACCGGGCGGCCGGGGTGCTCCGCCGCGAGCTCGGCACGCCACGGGTGCTCGCCTTCGCCAACCCGAAGGGCGGCGTGCACAAGACCACCGCCACCGTCCTCGCCGCCGCCACGGTGGGCAGCGTCCGTGGTCGCGGGGTGCTCGCCTGGGACGACAACGAGCTGCGCGGCACCCTCGGCCTGCGCGCCGGCAGCGCCCGCCACGCCCGGACCATCCGGCACCTGGTCGGCGACCTCGCCCAGATCGAGATCCTGGAGGGCGAGACCCTGCTGGCCCACCTCGACGACTACCTGCGGCACGCCTCCGACGGCTCGTACGACGTGCTGGCCGGGGAGGAGAGCCCCCGGTTCGCCCAGCGGCTGGACCAGTTCATCGTCAAGCGGGTGCTGGAGCTGCTGCGGCGCACCCACGACGTGGTCTGCGTGGACACCGGCAACAACGTGGAGAGCCCGAACTGGCGTACCGTCATGCAGGCCGCCGACCAGCTCGTGGTGACCACCGTGCCGCGCGAGGACGCCGCGTTCAGCGCGGACTGGATGCTCGACCTGCTGCACGAGGTGGGGATGGGGGAGCTGGCCGACAACGCGGTCACCCTGATCTCCTGCCCGACGCCGGGCCGCTCGTCGCTGCAGAGCGACCTGGAGCGGCACTTCGCCACCCGGACCCGGGCCGTCGCCGTGGTGCCGTACGACCCGGCGCTGGAGACCGGCTCCTCGATCGAGTACCACCAGCTCCAGCCGGAGACTCGGCAGGCCTGGCTCAAGGCCGCCGCGGTGATGCTGGAGCCGTTCGCCCGCTGACCGCCACCGCCGCCCCACGGCCGACCATCGCCTGAGAGGATCATCGGGTGAGTTCGGACACCCCTGATCCCGAGCGGGCCGCGCACCGGCCCGACGAGCCCGCTCGCGCCGGTGCTGAGCCCGAGCCCGAGCAGCCGGCCGTCGACCCGCCCGCCGGCCTGCCGGTGCCGGCGGGCACCCCGGCCGGCGCTCCCGGCGCCGACCCGCTCGCCTGGGCCGGTCCGGGAGCGGAGCACCGCCCGGCGACGGTCGCCGGGCCGGCCGTGACCGCCCGGCCCGCCCGCGGGGTCCGCCGGACCGTCGGGCTGACGCTGGGAGTCGCGCTCCTGCTGACCGTGCTGGGCGCCCCGCTGGGACTGCTCTGGGCCGCCGTCGCGCCGGACACCCCGGTGCTGAAGACCGCCGAGGGGGCGATCTACGCCACGCCGCAGCCGGAACAGCCGATCGCCGCCGACGGCTGGTTCAGCCTGCTCGGCCTCGGCTTCGGCGTGCTCACCGCGATCGCCCTGTGGTTCCTGCTGCGCCGCCGCCGTGGCCCGGTCGGGCTGCTCGCCGGCACGCTGGGCGGCCTCGGCGCGGCGGTGGTGGCCTGGCAGTTCGGCCGGCGGATCGGGCTGTCGACCTACCAGCGGCTGCTGGAGACCGCCCCGGACGGCCAGGCCTTCACCAAGCCGGCCGACCTGCGGGCGGGCGGCTTGGACTGGTTGGTCGTCCCGCACGGCAACCTGCTGCTGCCCGCGTTCGGGGCCGCCGTCACGTACACCCTGCTGGCCGGCTGGTCCCGCTGGCCCTCGCTGCGCCCGGAACCGGAGCCGTACGCGGCCTGGCCGCCGCCGCTGGCGGGGGCCGGTGGCTGGGGCGTCGGCCCGGCGGAGGGGCTCAGTTCGGCGCCGGTGGACCGGCCAGCTCGCTCAGCGGCACCGGAACCGCCCGGACCTGACGCAGCAGAGCCGCCTCGCGGTTGAGCAGCCGCAGCTCGGCGCGGAGCCGGCCGGCGGTGTCGTCGATGGCGAGCAGCCGTTGGCGGTCCGCGACGGTCAGCGCGGCGGTGGCCGCGACCAGGTGCGACAGCACCGTCGGGTCCTCCGGCAGCTGCTCGGAGATCTCCTGCGGGTCGGGCCGGATCAGTCCGAGGTACTGCCGGAAGACCGAGATCACCCGGGCGGCGAGCAGGTCGGTGACCTCGTCCGTCCCGGTCTGCTCGGGCAGCCACTCCACCTCGGCGGTCAGGTAGGGCTCGGCGTCGGCGTCGACGTCGGCGATCCGGAACCGCCGGCGGCCGACGGTGACGATGTCGAACCCGCCGTCGGCCAGCTCGGTGACCTGCCGCAACTCGGCGGTGCAGCCCACCTCGTGCAGTGTCACGTCCGCGCCGCCGGGGACGGGCCGGCCGTTCGGCTCGGCCGGGGCGACCTCCCAGCCGGCCTGGATCGCCACCACGCCGAACTCGCGCGGCGCCCCCTCGGGCAGCCCGACCAGGTGCCGCACCAGCGCCCGGTAGCGCTCCTCGAAGATGTGCAGCGGCAGCACCAGCCCCGGGAAGAGCACCGTTGCGAGCGGAAACACCGGCAGCCGTGCGGTCACGGTTCGAGCGTAGCCCGATCGCGCCCCCTCGGCGTGTCCCGGCTCACCGTCCCGGCGTACGGACGGCGCGGGGTCGGCTCCGGACCGGCCGCCTAGACTCGCAAGGGTGCTGAATCGGATCGACCTGCGCGGCGGGGTGCGTGACCCGCGCCGCCTGCTGCCCCGTGCCCAGCTCGACGTGTCGGTGGCCGTCGAGCGGATCCGCCCGCTGGTCGAGGCGGTCGGGGAGCATGGTTACCCGGCGATCCGGGAGGCGAGCGAGCGGTTCGACGGCATCTCCCCGGAGCGCCTGCGGGTGCCCACCGAGGCGATCAAGGAGGCCGAGGGGACCCTCGACCCGCAGGTTCGCGCCGCGCTGCTGGAGTCGATCAGCCGGGCCCGCAAGGTCCACGCCGACCAGCGGCGCACCGACCACACCACCCAGGTGGTGCCCGGCGGCACGGTGACCGAGCGCTGGGTGCCGGTCGACCGGGTCGGCCTGTACGTCCCCGGCGGCCTGGCGATGTACCCGTCGACCGTGGTGATGAACGTGGTCCCCGCCCAGGTGGCCGGGGTCCGCTCCCTGGTCGTGGTCAGCCCGCCGCAGCGGGAGAACGGCGGCCTGCCGGACCAGCGCGTGCTGGCGGCCTGCGCGCTGCTCGGCGTCGACGAGGTGTACGCCGTCGGCGGCGCCCAGGCGGTGGCGATGCTGGCGTACGGCTCGACCGTCGACCCGGACGGCGCGGAGCGCTGCGAGCCGGTCGACATGATCACCGGTCCGGGCAACATCTGGGTGACCGCCGCCAAGCGGCTGCTGCGCGGCCTGGTGGGCATCGACGCCGAGGCCGGCCCGACGGAGATCGCCATCCTGGCCGACGACACCGCCGACCCGGCGCACGTCGCCGCCGACCTGATCAGCCAGGCCGAGCACGATCCGCTGGCCGCCAGCGTGCTGGTCACCCCGTCGGTCGCCCTCGCGGACGCGGTCGAGCGGGAGCTGGCCCGGCAGGTGCCGGCCACCAAGCACGTCGAGCGGGTCACCACGGCGCTGACCGGCGAGCAGAGCGGCGTCGTCCTGGTCGACGACCTCTCCGCCGGGCTGCGGGTGGTCGACGCGTACGCGGCCGAGCACCTGGAGATCCAGACCGAGGACGCCCGGGAGTGGGCGCTGCGGGTGCGCAACGCCGGGGCGATCTTCGTCGGCGCCTGGTCGCCGGTGTCGCTCGGCGACTACTGCGCCGGCTCCAACCACGTCCTGCCCACCGGCGGCTGCGCCCGGCACTCCTCCGGCCTGTCCGTGCAGTCCTTCCTGCGCGGCGTCCACCTCGTGGAGTACAGCCAGGACGCGCTGCGCGACGTCGCGCCGCACGTGGTCACGCTGGCGACCGTGGAGGACCTGCCGGCGCACGGCCAGGCGGTCAGTGTCCGCTTCGCGGAGGGCCCGTCGTGACGACGCTGGACGATCTCCCGCTCCGCGACGACCTGCGCGGGCTCAAGCCGTACGGCGCGCCGCAGCTCGACGTGCCGGTGCGGCTGAACACCAACGAGAACTCCTACCCGGTGCCCGAGCCGGTGGTGGAGGCGATCGGCAAGGCGCTCGCGGCCGAGCTGCGCGACCTCAACCGCTACCCGGACCGGGACGCGGTGGCGCTCCGCGCCGACCTGGCCGAATACCTCGGCCACGGGCTCACCGTCGAGCAGGTCTGGGCGGCCAACGGGTCCAACGAGGTCCAGCAGCAGTTGCTCCAGGCGTTCGGCGGTCCGGGGCGGACGGCGCTCGGCTTCACCCCGGCGTACTCCATGCACCCGCTGCTGGCGCTCGGCACCGGCACCGGCTGGATCCCGGCGGCGCGCGGCGCCGACTTCGGGTTGACCGCCGCCGATGCGGTGGCCCAGGTCCGCGCGCACCGCCCCGACGTGGTCTTCCTCTGCTCGCCGAACAACCCGACCGGGACCGCATTGGACCCGGCGGTGGTCGCCGCGGTGCTCGACGAGGCGCCCGGCATGGTGGTGGTGGACGAGGCGTACGCCGAGTTCGCCCGGCCCGGCACGGTGAGCGCCCTGGCGGTGCTGCCCGGCCACCCGCGGCTGGTGGTCACCCGGACGATGAGCAAGGCGTTCGGCTTCGCCGGCGGCCGGCTGGGCTACCTGGCCGCCGACCCGGCCGTGGTGCAGGCGGTGCAGCTCGTCCGGCTGCCGTACCACCTCTCCGCGCTCACCCAGGCCGCGGCCCGCGGGGCCCTGGCCCACCGCGACGCCCTGCTGGGCACGGTCGCGGCGATCATGGAGCAGCGCGACCGGATCGTCGCCGAGCTGCGCGCCCGGGGTCACCGGGTCGCCGACAGCGACGCCAACTTCGTGCTCTTCTCCGTCGGCGGCGACCAGTCCGCCGCGTGGCGGACCCTGCTCGACGCCGGGGTGCTGGTCCGCGACGTCGGCCTGCCCGGCTGGCTGCGGGTCACCGCCGGCACCCCCGCCGAGACCGACGCCTTCCTGTCCGCAATGGAGCGGCTCCGGTGAGAGCGCGAGAGTGAGCTCGCCACCCCCGCAGCCGCGACCGAAAGGTAAGCAATGAGTCGCACCGCCCGGATCGAACGGGTCACCAAGGAGACCAAGGTCCTCGTCGAGATCGACCTCGACGGCACCGGCAAGGCCGACATCGAGACCGGCGTCGGCTTCTACGACCACATGCTGAACCAGATCGCCCGGCACGGCGGCTTCGACCTGACCGTGCACACCGTCGGCGACCTGGAGATCGACGCCCACCACACGATGGAGGACACCGCGCTCGCCCTGGGCGCCGCGTTCGACCAGGCGCTGGGGGACAAGGCCGGCATCCGGCGGTACGGCTCGGCCACCGTCCCGATGGACGAGGTCCTGGTCCGGGCCGCCGTCGACCTCTCCGGCCGGCCGTACGTGCTGCACGACGAGCCGGTGCTCGCGCCGTACATCGGGCCGGTCTACCCGACGAGCATGACCCGGCACATCTGGGAGTCGTTCGGTCAGGCGGCCCGGATCACCCTGCACGTGGACGTGTTGCGGGCGGCCCGCCCCGGCGGCCACCCGGACGCCCACCACGTGGTCGAGGCCCAGTTCAAGGCGGTCTCCCGGGCGCTGCGCGAGGCCAGCGCGATCGACCCGCGCAGCGCCGGGGCGATCCCCAGCACCAAGGGCGCGCTGTGATGAGCGCGAGCAGCGCAGCGCGGCGGGGCCGCGCGGTCGCGAACGAAGGACGGCGCTGATGGGGACCGTGCTCTTGATCCTGGCCGGCGTGCTGGTCGGCGGGACCTGGTCGTTGCACAAGCAGGGTGCCCCGCGGGCCGCGGTGGTGGTCACCGGAGTGCTGGCCGTGCTGGCCACCGTCGGCGGGCTGCTCTGGCTGCTGCCGGGGGAGGGGTCATGAGCGAGCGCAGCGAGCGAATCATCAGGCACAGCGCGCTGGTGCCTCATGACGGCACGGAGCGCAGCGGAGTGCCGTCATGAGCAGGCGGATCGTGGTGCTCGACTACGGCTCGGGCAACCTGCGTTCGGCCGAGCGCGCCCTGGAGCGGGCCGGCGCGGACGTCACGGTGACCGACGACCTGGCCGCCGCCGCCGAGGCGGAGGGCCTGGTCGTGCCGGGGGTGGGCGCGTTCGCCGCGTGCATGGCGGGGATCGAGGCGCTCGGCGCCGGCCCGGTCATCGCCGAGCGGGTGGCGGCCGGCCGTCCGGTGCTCGGCATCTGCGTGGGTATGCAGGTGCTCTTCGAGCACGGTGACGAGCACGGCGTGGTGACCAAGGGCCTCGGGCTGCTGCCCGGCGGGGTGACGAAGCTGCCCGCCGAGCGGCTGCCGCACATGGGCTGGAACACCGTGCGCGCGCCGGAGGGTTCGGTGCTCTTCGCCGGCCTGCCCGCCGACAGCCGGTTCTACTTCGTCCACTCGTACGGGGTGAGCGACGTGGCCGGGCTCGCCGCGGCGGGCGCGCGGGTCACCACCGCGCACCACGGCACCGACTTCGTGGCGGCCGTGGAACGGGGCCCGCTGTCGGCCGCCCAGTTCCACCCGGAGAAGTCGGCCGACACCGGCGCCGCGCTGCTGCGTAACTGGCTAGCCACACGGTGAGCGCGAGGAGCGAGCCGCGTCCGCGAGCCCGGCGGTCGCGAATGGATGGTGGGCCGGTGAGCGCGAGGAGGGAGTCGATCTTGCGCGCCCCGCGGTCGGGAACGATGGTGGGCCGGTGAGCAAGGAGCGGGCTCGCCGCCGGGCGGCGCGCCAGGCCGAACTGGCGGCCGAACAGGCCGTCCGGCGCCGCCGGGTGGCCCGCCGGGAGCGCCGCCGCGCCGTCGTCCGCCGGTTGACGCCTAAGCTGCGGCGGGGCCGCACCGGCCGGTTGGCCCGGCACACCCGGCGCGAGCGGGCCGCGATCGTGCTGCTCACCGGGGCGGCGCTGGTCGGGATCTGGTATTTCGTGGACGACCTGGCGCTGCGGCTGGCGTTGGTCGTGTTGTTGCTGCTGGTCCTGCCGGCGATCGTGGTGATCGCCCTGGACCGCCGTACCTGATGCGAGGAGTAGAGCGTTGAGCCTCATCCTGTTACCGGCCGTGGACGTCGCCGACGGCCAGGCCGTCCGGCTCGTGCAGGGCGCCGCCGGCAGCGAGACCACCTACGGCGATCCGCTGGAGGCCGCGCTGGCCTGGCAGGCCGACGGGGCGGAGTGGATCCACCTGGTCGACCTGGACGCCGCGTTCGGCCGGGGGACCAACGCGCACCTGCTGGCCGAGGTGGTCCGGCAGCTCGACGTGAACGTCGAGCTCTCCGGCGGGATCCGGGACGACGAGTCGCTGCACGCGGCGCTGGGCACCGGCGCGGCGCGGGTCAACATCGGCACCGCCGCGTTGGAGGATGCCCAGTGGTGCGACCGGGTCTGCGGCGAGTACGGCGACCGGGTGGCGATCGGGCTGGACGTGCGGGGTCGTACCCTCTCGGCGCGCGGCTGGACCCGCGACGGCGGTGACCTGTACGAGGTGCTGGAGCGGCTCGACAAGGCCGGCGCCTCCCGCTACGTGGTGACCGACATCACCAAGGACGGCACCATGCGCGGGCCGAACCTGGACCTGCTCCGCGAGGTCTGCTCGCGTACCGACGCCCCGGTGATCGCCTCCGGCGGCGTCTCCACCCTCGACGACCTGCGTGCCCTGGCCGGCCTGGAGTCGGTCGGGGTGGAGGGCGTGATCGCCGGCAAGGCGCTCTACTCGGGGGCGTTCACCGTCGGCGGGGCGCTGGAGACGTTGCGGGCGGCCGGGTGACCGCCGTCGCGGGGGACGGCGCGGCCGTCACCCGGCTGGGCTCCGGCGGACCGTGGGAGGCCGTCTTCGGCTACTCGCGGGTGGTCCGGGCCGGGAACCTGGCCTGGACGGCGGGCTGCACCTCGACGGTCGACGGGCGGGTGGCCCACGTCGGGGACGCCGCGGCGCAGACCGCGCAGGCGTTGCGGATCGGCCTGGACGCGCTGGCCGAGGTGGGCGCCGAGCCGGCCGACGTGGTGCGGACCCGGATGTACGTGACCGACCGGAGCTACGCCGACGAGGTGGGCCGGGCGCACAACGCGATCTTCGGGGCGGTCCGCCCGGCGGCGACGATGGTGGTGGTGGCCGGGCTGATCGACCCGGAGCACCTGGTGGAGGTCGAGTTGGAGGCCTGGCTCGGCGACCGGTGACCCCGGCCGCCCCATTCGGGACGGCCGGTGGGCGCGGTCACATCGCGACCAGACTGGTTGTGCACAACTTGATTGGGCACTACGGTATTCGACGTGACCGATGATCTGGTGCTGCGCCGGCAGGTGTGCTTCGCCCTCTACGCGGCGTCGCGCGCCCTCACCGACGTCTACCGGCCCATCCTCGACGAGCATGGGCTGACCTACCCGCAGTACCTGGTGCTGCTGGTGCTCTGGGAGCGCGGCGACGAGGCCCCCACGGTCTCCGAACTCGGCGCCCAGCTCCGGCTCGACTCCGGCACCCTCTCCCCGCTGCTCAAGCGGCTGGAGGCGGCGGGCCTGCTGGTCCGCAGCCGCTCGGCGCGCGACGAGCGCCGGGTGGAGGTGCATCTCACCGACCGAGGCCGGGAGCTGCGGCAGCGGATGGAGGACGTGCCGATGCGGATCGCCTGCGCCACCGGGCTCACCGAGGCCGAGCTGGTCGGGCTGCGCGACACCCTCACCCGGGTCACCGAGACGATCCACCGACAGAAGGAGCAGTGACATGCAGGTGCTCTACACCGCCTCCGCCCGGGCCACCGGCGACGGCCGGGACGGCCACGTCCGCACCTCGGACGACACGTTCGACCTGGACCTGGCGATCCCGAAGGAGATGGGTGGCGCCGGTGGCGCGACCAACCCCGAGCAGCTCTTCGCCGCCGGCTACGCGGCCTGCTTCCACTCGGCGCTGCGGCTGGTGGCCCGCCGGGCCAAGGCCGACGTCAGCGGCTCGGTCGTCGAGGCCGAGGTGGGCATCGGCCCGAACGGCAGCGGCGGCTTCGGCCTGACCGTCGCCCTCGTGGTGGACCTGCCCGCCGTCGAGCGCGCCGCCGCCGAGCAGCTGGTCGAGGCCGCCCACCAGGTCTGCCCGTACTCGAACGCGACCCGTGGGAACATCGAGGTCGCCCTCACCGTCCGCGAGGCCGCGTCGGCCTGAGTGCCGCCGACAACCCGGACCGTCGCGTACGAAAGGACGAACCCCATGAGCACCAACCGTGAGATTCACCTGGCCTCCCGCCCCCAGGGCTGGCCGACCGCCGAGAACTTCCGCCTCGTCACCACCGAGGTGCCCACCCCGGGCCCGGGGCAGATCGTGGTCCGCAACCAGTTCATGTCGGTCGACCCGTACATGCGGGGCCGGATGAACGACGTCAAGTCGTACGTGCCGCCGTTCCAGCTCGACGCCCCGCTCGACGGCGGCGCGATCGGCGAGGTGGTGGCCAGCGAGGCCGAGGGGATCAAGCCCGGCGACACCGTCCTGCACGGCCTGGGCTGGCGGGAGTACGCGCTGCTCGACGCGAAGGCCGCCCGCAAGGTCGACCCGAGCCTCGCGCCGGTGAGCGCGTACCTGAGCGTGCTCGGCATGACCGGCCTGACCGCGTACGCCGGTCTGCTCGACGTGGCCGCGATGAAGCCCGGCGAGACCGTCTTCGTCTCCGGCGCGGCCGGGGCGGTGGGCAGCATGGTGGGCCAGATCGCCAAGCTCCGGGGCGCGTCCCGGGTGATCGGCAGCGCCGGCTCGGCGGCCAAGGTGGAGCGGCTGAAGGCGCTCGGTTTCGACGCCGCCTTCGACTACCACGACGGCCCGGTGCGGGAGTCGCTGAAGGCCGCCGCCCCGGACGGCATCGACGTGTACTTCGACAACGTCGGCTCCGAGCACCTGGAGGCCGCGATCAGCGCGCTGAACCTGCACGGCCGTGTCGCCATCTGCGGCATGATCGCGCAGTACAACTCCAGCGAGCCGCCGGCCGCGCCGCGCAACCTGGCCCTGGTCATCGGCAAGCGGCTGACCCTGCGCGGCTTCCTGGTCGGCGACCACGGCCACCTGCGCGACCAGTTCGTCCAGGAGATGTCCGGCTGGCTGCGCGACGGCCGGATCTCGTACGACGAGACGGTCGTCGACGGCATCGAGAACGCCCCCGCGGCGTTCCTCGGCGTGCTGCGCGGCGAGAACCTGGGCAAGATGCTCGTCCGGGTGTGACCCGGAACTCGTTCCCGGCGGTCGGCCCGCTCGGGCCGGCCGCCGTGCCGTGCGGGTTGGATAGGCTCGCGACATGACGGTGGCGGTACGGGTCATCCCCTGTCTGGACGTGGACGCCGGGCGGGTGGTCAAGGGGGTCAACTTCCTCGACCTGCGCGACGCCGGCGACCCGGTGGAGCTCGCGGCGGCGTACGACCGCGCGGGCGCGGACGAGCTGACCTTCCTCGACGTCACCGCCTCCGCCAGCAACCGGGGGACCATGCTCGACGTGGTGCGCCGCACCGCCGAGTCGGTCTTCATCCCGCTGACCGTCGGCGGCGGCGTACGCCAGGTCGCCGACGTCGACACGCTGCTGCGCGCGGGCGCGGACAAGGTCGGCGTGAACACCGCCGCCATCGCCCGGCCGGAGCTGATCGCCGAGATCGCCGACCGGTTCGGCCGGCAGGTGCTGGTGCTCTCGCTCGACGTCCGGCGGGCGCCGGCCGGCACCACGCCGAGCGGCTTCGAGGTGACCACCCACGGCGGCCGTCGGGGCGCCGGGATCGACGCCGTCGAGTGGGCGCGGCGCGGCGCGGAGCTGGGTGCGGGGGAGATCCTGCTGAACTCGATGGACGCCGACGGCACCAAGGCCGGCTTCGACCTGGCGCTGATCCAGGCGGTCCGCGCCGTGGTCGACGTGCCGGTGATCGCCAGCGGCGGCGCCGGCGAGGTCGCGCACTTCCCGCCGGCGATCGGCGCGGGGGCCGACGCCGTGCTGGCGGCCAGCGTCTTCCACTTCGGCGAGCTGACCGTCGGCGAGGTCAAGGACGCCCTGCGCGGAGCCGGCCACCCGATCCGCTGACCACGCCCGGCTTGACCGACTCCGGATCGCCGAGGTGGCGGTGTCCCCGGGCGCCGGATGCCCCTGGGTCGCCGATCTGGAGGCGGAGCGCGCGGGTCAGCCCCGGCCGGAGTGGCCCTCGGGGGAGCGGCGCGGGGCCGGGATCGAGCGGACCAGATGCTCCTGGACGGCGGCGGCGTGGTCGTCCTCGGCGAGGCTCCAGTCCGCGGTGCCCGGGGTGTGCCGACGGCTCAGCACCCCCTGCACGGTGTCCACCGTGGTCGCCACCCCGGCGCTGGGCCGGGTGCGCCAGAGCCGTTCCCCGTCCGACGTGATCCGGAACCAGCCGTCCGAGACGCTGACCAGCCCGGCGCCGGCCAGCCGGCGGACCGCGCCCTCCACCTCGTGCCGTTCCGGGATGGACTGGTTCAGGTGGTCGGCGGTGGAGAGCACGTCAGCCAGGCGCACGCCCTCGGGCCGCCGGGTCGAGGCGGACCGGCGGTGCCGACCGGCGCCGCTCGCGATGACCAGTGAGACGAAGATCCAGGCGTCGGTCCAGTGCCATCCGTTCTCCCCCATGCACGAAATGATGCCCGGCCGCGACGGCGCAGCAAACACCCGGTTTTCCCCTGGCGCATCACCGCAGCTCACCACGGGTCCGGGCGATTCCGTCCGGTCGCGGTCGGCGCGAGGCCGGTCACCGTGAGTGTCCGGCGGTCCCGCGACCGGACACGCCGGGGCCGCGCGACGGACACGCCGGACCGCGCGACCGGACACCAGGACGCTCGGCGGGGGCCGCGCGACCCGACACCAGGGCCGGGCCGGGGAGCGGTCAGGCCGCCTCGGTGGCCCGGTCGGCCGGACCGGCCGCGCAGACCGCCGGCTCCGGGGTGGACACTGCCGGCTCCGGCCGGGGGGCCACCGCGAAGAGCGGGATGAAGACCTGGGCCAGCGGCCCGATGGCGAGCGCGTAGGCGACCGTGCCGACGCCGACGGTGCCGCCGAGCAGCCAGCCCAGCGCCAGCACCGCCACCTCGATGACCGTGCGGACAAGTCGGACGGACCGCCCCGGGCGGCGGGCGACGTACCCGGTCATCAGGCCGTCGCGCGGGCCGGGGCCGAGCCGCGCGCCGAGGTAGAGGCCGGTGGCGGCGCCGTTGAGCACGATGCCGGCGACCAGCAGGCCGATCCGTACCGGCAGCGGCCCGCCGGCCGGCAGCACCGCGAGCGTGCCGTCGACCACCAGGCCGATCACCACGACGTTGCTGACCGTGCCCAGGCCGGGGCGCTGCCGCAGCGGGATCCAGAGCAGCAGGACGAGGGCGCCGACCGCGATGGTGACCGTGCCGAAGGAGAGCCCGGTCTGCCCGGCGAGGCCCTGGTGGAACACGTCCCACGGGTCGAGCCCCAAGCCGGACCGGATCATCAGCGCCATGCTGACCCCGTAGAGGGCGAGCCCGACGTAGAGCTGGCTCAGCCGCCGGGCCGGCCGGTGCCGGAGATTGCCAATCACTGCCATGCATGCCACCCTAGGGGCCAATCCCAGGTCTTCAAGCAGCCAATTTCGGAGGGGTGGCATGACAAGCCAGGTGCGTGGCATCCAATTGGCCCGGCTGCTCGGCCAGTGGCACGCGCTGCCCGGCCGGCGGCGGAGCCCGGACTACGCCGCGCTCGCCGCCGCGGTCCGTGGCCTGCTCGCCGACGGCCGGCTTCCCCTGGGGGTACGCCTGCCGGCCGAGCGGGAGCTGGCCGAGGCGCTGCGGATCAGCCGGACCACGGTCACCGCCGCGTACCGGGAGCTGCGGGAGACCGGCCACCTGGCCAGCCGCCGGGGCGCCGGCAGCTGGACCATGCTCCCGGGCACCCACCGGGTGGCCAGCACCGGCCTGTGGACCCCGCTGGACGACCGGGACATGATCGACCTCGGCGTCGCCGCGCTCGCCGCCCCCGCCCAGCTCCTCCCGGCCGCCCGGGCCGCCGCCGAGGACCTGCCGCGCTACCTGAGCGGCGCCGGCTACCACCCCACCGGGATCATCGAGCTGCGTGAGGCGGTCGCCCGGTCGTACACCGAGCGGGGCCTGCCCACCAGCCCCGAGCAGATCATGGTCACCAGCGGCACCCAGCACGCGCTGGACCTGGTGCTGCGGTTGGCGCTGTCGCCCGGCGGCGGGGTGCTGGTCGAGTCCCCGACCTACCCCAACGCCCTCGCGGCGCTCGCCGCCCGCCGGGCTCGGATCACCACCCACGGGCTCGCCGCCGACGGCGCCGGCTGGGACGCCGACCTGTTGCTCGGCAGCATCCGGCAGACCCGGCCGAAGTTGGCCTACCTGATCCCGGAGTTCCAGAACCCGACCGGCCACCTGATGGCGGCCGAGCTGCGCGAGCGCCTCGTCGGCGCGGCCCACGCCGCCGGCACCGACCTGGTCGTCGACGAGTCCTTCGTGGACCTGCCGTTGGACGGCACCGAACTGCCCCCGCCGACCGCCACCTTCGACCGGCACTCCCGGGTCATCTCCATCGGCGGGATGAGCAAGCCCTACTGGGGTGGCCTGCGGATCGGCTGGGTCCGCGCCTCCGCCCCGCAGGTGCAGCGGCTGGCCGCCGCCCGGGTCGGGGTCGACATGGCCAGCCCGGTGCTCGACCAGCTCGTGGCGGTGCACCTGCTGGCCGACGCGCCGGCCATCGTGGCCGCCCGTCAGGCCCAGCTCACCGCCCAGCGCGACGCGCTGATCGGCGCGCTGGCCGAGCGGCTGCCGGACTGGCGGGTCGCCGTCCCGCGCGGCGGCGTGACGCTCTGGACCGAGCTGGACGGCCCGATCTCCAGCGCCCTGGCCCGGGCCGCCGAGGAGGTCGGCGTACGGCTGGCGCCCGGCCCCCGGTTCGGCCTGGACGGCACCCTCGAACGCTTCCTGCGGCTGCCCTTCACGCTGCCCGCCGCGGACCTGGTGGAGGCGGTGGGCCGGCTCGCCGCGGTCCGCTACGACCTGGACCGCGCCGGCCGCCCGCAGTGGCGGGAGCCCTCCGTCATCGCCTGAGGCCGGCGCTCCTGACCTGCCTGTTCAGGCTCGTGTCGCCTGCCGCGGCTGGGAGACTGCGCAGGTGGGGGACGGCGGCGGCACCCGGTGGTCGCGGGGTGTGCAGCGCGGCGCGCCCGGCTCCCGGACGACCCGGCTGGAGCTCTTCTACGACCTGGTCTTCGTCTTCGCCTTCCTCAACGTCACCAGCCTGACCTCGAGCACGCCCACCCCGGTCAACCTGTTCCGGTGCCTGCTGGTGCTCGCGCTGCTGTGGTGGTGCTGGACGGGCTTCGCCGGCATGGCCACCCTGGTCCGCGCCGACCGGGGCGTGTTGCCGGTGGTCGGCTTCACCACTGTGGCCGCCACCTTCCTGCTGGCGCTGACCATGCCGGGGGCGTTCGTCGACCGGCCGGGCGGGTTGAACGGTCCGCTGGTCTTCGCCGGCTGCTATCTGCTGGTTCGCGCCGCGCAGCTGGCCATCGTCGGCTGGCTCGCCCGGTCCGACCCGGTCGAGCGCCGGCGCTGGCTGCTGCAGGCCGCCCTGCCGGTGGTGGCCTCGGCGCTGCTCATCGCCGCCGGCGTGGTGCCGTCTCGGATCGACGGTCGACCCGTCGCGATCGCGGTCCAGCTCGGGTTCTGGACGCTGGCGCTGGCCATCGAGTTCGGGGTCGGCACTGGGGTGGGC
>NZ_QGKS01000010.1 GCF_003172935.1 Micromonospora sicca
GGTCGGGTCGCCCGGGGGGATTTCACCCCCGGGCTCCCACAGAACCGTGCGTAACAGTCTCCCGTTACACGGCTCTTGTCATCCTGATCACCAGAAGCGCGGTGTCCATGCCCAGTGGGCGAAGAGCCTCGGGTACTGGCGGGTGATGCGCTGCCAGCACTGTTGGGCCTTCCTGAACGGCCGCAGTCGTTTGTACTTCTTGCGGATCCAGCGCACCAGGTAGGCGTTGATGCGTTCCAGGAGGGGCAGCAGCGCGGAGCGGTAGTACGCCCCGTAGTACTGCAGCCAGCCGCGCACGATCGGGTTGATCTTCCGTGCGAGCTCGGCGAAGGTGTGGCCGATCCGCAGGTGGATCCGCCAGGCGCGGACTTGCCCGCTGATCTTCTTCAGGGCTTCCTTGCTGATCGCGGGCAGGAAGTTGGTGAAGTTCTTCCCCTTCCTGCTGCGCGCCTTGCGGGCTTGGAACGTGAACCCCAGGAAGGTGAACGACGTGTGCTCGTACGAGCCGCGCCGGTTGCCGTCCTTGCAATACACGATCTTGGTCTTGTCGGGGTGCAGACGCAGCCCGACCTCGTCCATCCTGTTCCCGAGTGCCGCCAGCACCT
>NZ_QGKS01000009.1 GCF_003172935.1 Micromonospora sicca
GAGTCCCGCGCCGCGCAACAACCGAGGCAACGTGCGCCCGTAGGACAGGTCGACACCACGCTGAGCCATCAGCGTGCGGAAGTCGCGCTTGAGTTTGTTGGCCAGCCGCTGGGCCGGTCCCGACTCGTCCGGGCAGACCAGCGGCTGCATCATCGGGTCGGCCTCCTCCACCAGCAACCAGCCGCCGGGCCGCAGAGCCGAGATCATGGCGGCCAGCGCCGCGGCACGCTGTGGAACGTGCACCAGGACGAGGCGCGCGTGCACCAGGTCGAATCCATCCCCTGGCGGCGGCTCGACGCCGACGTCGTGGCGGCGGATTTCGTAGCCAGCGTCGGCGGCAGCGGTCATCCACGAGACGTCGATGTCGGTGGCAAGCACGTGCCCCGCCGGGCCGACGCGCGCGGCGAGCCAGGACGGCGCGCTGGGGCCTCCGGCGCCGACTTCCCAACACCGCCAGCCTCCCGCGATGCCGAGCGCGTCGATGTGCCGAAACGTGGAAGGGTTGAACAGCGCCGCCAGGGCGCCAAAGCGAGTCCCCGCTTCCGCCTGCTGATTGTCGAGCAGATAACCGCTGTCATTGGCCACGTCCGCATCATCCC
>NZ_QGKS01000323.1 GCF_003172935.1 Micromonospora sicca
CCCGGGACACTCCGGCGATCACCGCCCCGGCCCCGAGCAGCACCACGACCACGCCGGCCGCGGCCAGCGGCAGCCACCGGTTGGCGCGCGGCTCGGGCTCGGACGGCCGGGGCACGTGCACCGGCAGGTACCGCGACGGCGGTTCCGGCTCGGCGGCCCGCGGGACCCGGCGTACGCCGTCCGGCTCTTCGTCGGTGAGGCCGACCACCGTCGGCGGCAGTGCGCTCTTCCCGGCCCGGTACAGGTCGTCGAGGTGCTCCTCCGGCGGCCACCAGGCGTCGTCGGCGGTCGGCTCGCCGAACGGCTCGTCGCGGGCCTCGGGTGGGAGCCGTGGCGTGGGCACGGTCGGGTGCGGGGCCGCCCGGTCGGGCGGGTGATACAGCGGCTGCTCGGGCGGGTGGTGCGGTGGTGGTTCGGGTGGCCCCTCGGCCGCCGGCGGCATCCGGGCGGCCGGTACGACGGGCGTCTCCCGGGCGGCGGGCGCCACGGGTGCCGGGCGGGCGGGCGGCCCCGGGGCGGCGCAGACGTGGTCCGGGCCGCCGCCGACCCGGGCGCGGGCGGCCACCTGCCCGGCGAGCGCCCCGACCCCCG
>NZ_QGKS01000008.1 GCF_003172935.1 Micromonospora sicca
ACGGGCAACGCCTGGCGATCTTCTACACCAAACTCAACAACCGCCTCCTGCGACCACTCCTCGCCGCCGATCAGCCCCAAGCGCCACCCGACCTGCGTCAAGCCCTCGCCGCCATCGACCACCACGTTGACGACTACATCGCCCGCGCACGACTCAAAACCGCAGCCTGAAAACCTGACTCAGTTGTTCAGATTCTCGAACCCAAGGATCTAGCGTCAACACGGTCGGTACTGGAGCGGCGCGTGGAGGGGGAACCGGAGATGGGCAGGCGACCGGTGACGGTGCCGTTGGCGCGGTGGAGTGCGGAGCATCCCTGGCGGGCCATCGCGCTCTGGGTGATCTTCGTGGCGGTGTACTTCGTCGGCGGGAACGCCGCCGGCCTGACCGAGGCGACCGACGAGGACATGGCGATCGGCGAGGCGGGACGGGCCTAGTGCTCCGAGTCGTTGGTTAGTTGATTAATTCTTGTGCAGTAGTTGGCGAGGCTGTCCAGGATCTCGTCGGCGGTCTTGGTCCAGACGAAGGGCTTCGGGTCGGCGTTCCACGCCTCGATCCAGGTGTTGACGTCGGTTTCGAGGTCTTTGACGCTG
>NZ_QGKS01000338.1 GCF_003172935.1 Micromonospora sicca
CCACGAGCCTCGACCTGCTCGCCCAACCCCAGTCCGGCCGGCCCACCGAAGCCGCTCAACCTGTGGATAACCGGGAGGACGTCCGCGTCCTCCCGGTTATCCACTGGCCGGACGTACATGTCCGAGCGGCCGGACGCACACGTCCGAGCGGCCGGACGCGCATGTCCGACGAACCGTCCTTAACCGTCCATAACCAAACGCGCACCCGCGCGAAAAGGAGCGGCCCTACTCCACCCACCGACTCGCGAGCCGGGCAATGCGCCCAGCACCGCGGATCGCCCGCGCACAACTGCGGCCCTTGCCGCGCAGAACGTCTCGAGGCCGCCCCGCCACAGGCCATCCATTCCACGCCCAACGCTGGTGCGGTGTTGTCGCGCTCCGCAACGCCACGCGCGTGGCGCGATGCACGACCCGCGGCGCGGCATGATCCCGACGACGAGGCACGAACCGAAGCCAACACCACCCCTACGACACTTTCCCCAACCCCGACCAACCCGGCCAACGTATGTGGCTAGAGCGCTAGCTCCAACCTTCAATCGACTTCCGCTCGTTTGCTGCATTGCACGACCGCCCATCCGCTAGCC
>NZ_QGKS01000477.1 GCF_003172935.1 Micromonospora sicca
GGCCCTGACCGCCCTCACCTGACCCCCTGACCGGGGGCCCGCCCCCGCCCGCCGGACGCGGTCGATCATGAGGTTGTTGACCGGCCTGGTGGGTCAGGGGGTGCGGACGGCGTCCAGGGCGAGCAGGGCGACGTGCAGGGAGAGGCAGGCCTCGACCGAGTCGAGGTCGACGTCGAGGATCCGGCCGATCCGGGCCAGCCGCTCGTAGAACGCCGGCCGGGACAGGTGCGCCGCGGCGGCCGCCGCCGACTTGTTCCGGCCCTGCTCCAGGTACGCCCGCAGGGTGCCCAGCAGTTGCTCCCGGGGATGCCGGGCGTCGTACGCCAGCAGCGCGCCGAGCTCCCGCTCGACGAAGGTCTGCAGTCGGGGCTCGTCCCGCAGCAGGTGCAGCAGCCCGGCCAGGCCGACGTGCGGCAGCCGGAAGATCGGCAGTTCCCGCCTGTCCCGCCGGGCCGCCTCGGCGATTTGCCGCGCCTCGACCAGCGACCGCCCGGCCTCCCGCAGGCTGCCCACCCCGGACCCGGCCGCCACGATCACCGCCGCCGGCCCGCCGGGACGGGCGGCCGCCGGACGG
>NZ_QGKS01000020.1 GCF_003172935.1 Micromonospora sicca
GCCGCCGACCTCGGCGGCCCCTGTCCCGCGGCCGGTACCGCCGGTCACCGTGCGGGTGGCGCCGGCCGGCACGCCGATGCCGGCGTACCGGATCGACGTGCGCAACGCCGGGAACAGCATGGTCGAGACGACCGTACGGCAGGAACTGCCGGCCGGAACGTCCGCGACCACCGTCACCGCGGGTGGCCGGGCCAACCGCTCTTCCGGGGCGTCCGCCAGCGAGGTGACCTGGCGGCTGCGGCTGCCGGCGCGGAGCACCACCACCCTGAACACCGCGCTCTCCATGACCGCGCCGGGCCGCCCGGTGACGGCGCCGGCCTGCGCGTACGGCACCGACGGCACCCGGCCGTACGACTGCGCCACCGCCACCTGGAACGCGGCCCCGGTACCGGTGGCGAAGGTGACCGCGGCGCCCGCCTGGCGGCGCCCGCCGGTGCTGCTCGCGGCGCTGGCCGCGGTCCTGGTCGTCACCGTCGGCGGGCTCTGGTGGTGGTGGCAACGCCGCCGCCAACGCTCGGGCGCGACGCCGGCCGGTCCGGCGCCACCCACGGCCAGGGC